>URDV01000190.1 GCA_900546605.1 uncultured Prevotella sp. | reverse complement strand
AAACTTATCTCATTCTCAATCACTTATAAAAAATACGTACTTTCGTTTTAGGAAAATATGAGCATGACGCTTCGCTTTCTCCGATGGACAATTGCATAGGGGGAACATGGGCCGATATCAACTTAGATGGTCGCATGGATATGCTCTTTTGGCAGAACGAAAGCCGTAGCTACAACGGCAAGCGATATGTGCCCTATGTTATGATGCAACGAGCTGATGGAACATTTGTAAGAGAATCCTTTCAGGTGGTAACAGATCCCAACGAACTACGCAATGCTGAGTATTCAACAGGAGGTAATGGCACTTTTTCAGTGAGTACGAGCAACGCTTTTTCTGGATTTGCGTCTGCTGACAAGGGTGGGTTCTCCACAGGCCCTATGACAGTGGTCGACTTTAACTTGGATGGTTATCCCGACTTTCTTGATAAGGACGGCAACTCGTATATTTCTTTGGGTAATGGTCGCTATTATCAGGCTTTCATCAAGGGCAGCGTGTATAGCGCTGATGTGAATGGTGATGGACTGACCGACTTGCTCCTATACAACAACGGGCAACTCACGCTTAAGCTCAACAAAGGCAATGGCTTCACAGACACCGAACTGCTAACAAACAAAAACCTAAAAGGCATGTTCGTACTCGATTGTGATGGTGATGGATTGTTGGACATTCTTGTTACGTTGGCAGCAGAGGATGCCAGCTATCTGGCTTTCTTCAAAAACTTAGGCAATGGCACCTTTAAACGCACCGTGAGGAACTTCACAGGATACCACAACTGGCAAGAACCTTGCTTCGTCAATAACAACGGACGGCCAAGTATGATTTCTTTGTCACCGCAGCATACATCGGATGGCGATAAGACGGACGTTATTTGCTGGAATTGGGATAATTCGTTCCGTGTGGATACAGTAGCCCTCAACCCAACAAGTAATTACGATTGCAGCATGCCCATCAAGGATATGGACGGAGACGGAAAGGTGGACATTCTTTGTAAGGTGGGTAATCAGAAAGGCATATTGCATTGTGCGATTGAAAAGGCCAACACCCCTCCAGCCAAGATGGCTACTCCCCGATTGTTGCTTGACAAGTCAACAGGCATGTTGCGTGTGGAATGGACACATGGGAGTGATGCCGAAAACTCTGTAGGTGATCTCAGTTACGAACTTGAAATAACCTCTGCTGACGAGAAATACCTTTTTCGTGCCTTCACTAAGAACTTGTTTTCGTTGGCCTCAGCAGGTAGTTGGGGCGAGTCGAGTGTGCAAGTGCGTGTGCGCGCCATCGATGCTTGTGGCATGAAAGGCAAGTGGAGCGACAAGGCTGTACAATCAGGCATTCTGCAGTCTCCATCATTTTCGCTTAGCCACACAAGTTTGAGCGGATATGACACCCTATTTGTAAATGTGCTCAATGGTGCAGAATGTGTGATGAAAGCATTTCCCGATGGCACATTATTGACTACCACTGATGGGCGCAAAGGTTTTCTTTTTGCTTCGCACGGCAAAAAAACGGTGGAACTTACCAGTACTGATGGTTTGACAACCAGCAAGGAAGTTAACGTAAAGCCCTTACGTGTTACAGAATTTGCTTATCCTGGCTTCACTAACACTAATGATATGCCGAGTGCCACGTATTTCGACTACGCACAGACGGGTATCATGCAAGCTATAACAGGCCGTGGCTATTTCTGTTGGAACGGAAATAAATATGAAAAACAACCCGTCTTTGGCTTTTCTGATGGTGGTGTGTATTCTCAATATATCGGAGATGTAAACATGGACGGACTGCCCGATGTCATCGGACAAACATCGAGCTTGCAAGAAAATGTTGTGAAAGAGGTAGCCATCAACCAAGGAGATGGCGAGTTTGAAAAAGAGAAAATATCATTTACCTTCACATCGCCTGACGGCTCAAGCCCATCCTTTAACAATCCAGTTGACATTAACAACGATGGATATGTGGAATACATCACGGAGCGGCATGTCTTCACAAACGAAATGACAGGAACGAGTCAAGGGTTTTCACTCGACTTGGGCAATTATGAAATCATATCCATAGCCCAATATGCCATAGCCGACTTCGATAGGGATGGACGCATTGACTTGTATGCAATAGTGAAGGATGCCGATGGTAACAACCAGCCTGTTATTATCTATAACGAAGGAAACAATAAAGGTTCTGTGGTGGAACTTCCTTCAGGTATTGACACAAGAGACAATTGGAAAGCATATGATGTGGACGGAGATGGATACATGGACTTGGTATATATTGAATCAGCATGGAATAAGTACAAGATTCTTCGCAATTTGGGCGGGCGTCGTTTTGCTGACAAAGTAGATGATACTGAATTACGCTTGATTCCCTTGGATGTAGATCTTGACGGATTGGCTGATTTCGAAGACAAAACTGGCAACTTTATCGTCAGCAATCATGGTACCCCCCTTGTCGTTACAAATGAGTCAGGCATAGACATTGCAAGACGTGGGGGCTGGCAGTATGTTGATATTGACAATGATGGTGTGCCTGATTGCTTGGGTGTAAATTGTTATGATTGGTGGGCTGACGCTTTCATAAGAATAGGCAACATCAATACCGCTCCCACAGCACCGACCTCTGTTATGGCCACACAAACAGAAGATGAGGTGGTGATCAGTTGGGATGGTGCCACCGACAAAGAAAGCGCTGCCAACCTGTTACGCTATAACATCAGTATCAAGGAAAAGGGAGCTATAGGCGATAATGCCTATGTGTGGTCGCCCCTTAATGCCACCAGCAACAAGGCACGAATGACAGAACCATTGGGCCAACTCACACATTATCGGCAGGCCACCCGTCTTCCTATGCCTATTGAACGGTTCCAGGCAGGCAAGACCTATGAGATATGCATTCAAACTATAGACCCTTGGGCTGCCAACTCGCCTTTCTCAAAGGTGATAGAGTTTAAGCCACAGCCAGAGTGCCATGTGGTGTTGCCCGAAAAGGGTGGCGTGGGAGAGTATATACCCTATCGTGTGGTAAACAACGTGAAAGGATCGTTGGCCATCCGTAAGACCGAAGACATGGACCTCTCACGCAATAATCACATCATGTGGAATACGCCTGGACTGAAGACCGTGATGACAACCAACACCAGCACGCTACAACAAAGCACTACACAAATACTAATCACGGACCGTCCCAACCTTGATGTGCAGTTGCCCGCCAAAGTATTGGCTGGCCAAACGCTGGTATTGGATATGCCTAAGTGCATGCGCAATGAAGGAGCAAAGGTGGGTGTTACTTCGTCTGAAGCTCATGTAGTTTACGAAGCCAACAGCAATCAAGCCACTATTACGATACCAGACGATGCAACCAGTTGCACGCTAACACTTTCATATGCCGATGACGTATGGACCAAAGCCGTGACACGCGATTATACCCTAAAGGTTGTCGGACAGGAATGGACTCCACAAATAAGTGAAGTCAAGGTGGAAGGAACACATAGTGTCATCAAGTGGGATGCGCAACAATCGCTGCCTGCAGCAGAACTTTTCACAGGAAAGGTTAACATCTACCGAGAAGGAAACGTGTCAGACAACTATGAGTTGGTGGGACAAATCGATTTCTCTAAAGGTGAGTTTGTGGACACAGAGAGCCGTGCCGACGTGCGCAGCTATCGTTATATGCTTACACTGCCCACCACCTATGGCTTTGAGAGTGTTCCAAGCAAGCCTCATGCCACCATGCACCTCATGGCCAATCGTGGCATGGGCAATGATATCAACCTTCGTTGGACACCATATGAAGGTGCCGACATTGCACAGTATGTGGTGTATGCAGGCTCATCGCCCGATAATCTTCGTGTACTGGAGCAGCTACCTGGTACTGCTCGTAGCTATGTGCACCATCGCGAATCAAGTGATATAACCTATTATGCTATAGGTTTCGTGCAACATACAGCAGCACATAGTGCAACATACAATAGCATAGCTCGCTATGGTGATACAAAAGTATCCAACGTAATCAGTAGTGCTGATGCCTATGACGTGAATGCTGTGACAGGCATAGAGATAACAACCATCGAAGAGGAAGGAACTTTTAGTGAAGAGTTAACTACGTTACATCTGCGTGCTTCAGTTATGCCCGCACAAGCCTCCATCGGAACAGTGGAGTGGTCTATTCTTTCAGGAGATGCGATTGCCACCCTTTCCGCTGATGGTGTTTTGAGCGTGATACCAGGCAGCAAAGGTGGCACTGTTGTGGTACAAGCCAAGGCCACAGATGGCTCTGGCATTATAGCTACGCGTACCTTCAACGTACCAGTTAATGCTGGTGTGGATGCAGTGTACAACGACTCTAAACCTATCAGCATCTGCGTGTTATTAGATAAAGTTGTTGTGAAAAACATTCACAAACCCACACCGATGTTGGTGACTCAGATTAACGGAATACCCATCTATTCTGCTGTCATCAGTTCCAACCATTCTGTTTCATTGCCTACGGGTATTTATATAGTCAAAGTGGGCAACACCGTGCGCAAAGTCATGGTCAACTAACCTTGCAAAAAGGGGTATAGACCCCAAGCATAGCTCAAGCCCGACATGCATCACCTTGAATATAAGGTGGTGTACGTCGGGCTTCTCTGTTTCATTCAGACAATCGCTTTACCTTGTACAACATCATGCAAAGACATAAGTAGGTAAGTAGATGTTCAAATTTTGAATACCTACTTAAATTTTCTCTAAAGAAAGCCCCTGATTGAGTAAAGACGGTCTT
>URDV01000189.1 GCA_900546605.1 uncultured Prevotella sp. | reverse complement strand
GCCCAGGGCAAGCGAAGCGACACCCTGGGTCAAAGCATGTTAGTTAGTGACGCCCTGTAAGGGCAAAAGCCTTATTTTTATCCGATATAAAATGCTTTTGCCCTTACAGGTAGGGTGTTCAAAATTGGCATCAAAAACGAGACCACTTTTTAGGGGCTTATTCATTGCTATTGCTGTTCGGCGATACTCTAAAACGCACATTTAATGCTTTTGCCCTTTCAGGGCGCGACTGCTCCAACACGTGGGACCCAGGGTGTCGCTTCGCTTGCCCTGGGCTAGGTGCTTTTGGGCTTTCAGCCCGTGTATTATCGGCGGCACCTCAACAATTCAAGCAAGCTTGATTGTATTCGGTTTGCACGATGATTCAGCCCGCCCTTGCTAAATCCGAAATTAAGATGAGAATTTACAATCACATGCCCACGAGATAAAAAACAATCCTTTTTTAGAGAAAACTTGAGATGTTAACTGAGGTTTCGGATTTAGACCCATGTGAACAACTAACTTATCAATCGGAGGACGACATACGAATGCCCCCTCCACTGCCTAATTTTATTTCGTCTCTTTCAATCAGTTGGTGTAGTGCCGCTTTAAGTGTTTCACGGTCAAAGCCCGAGTTAGCAAAGTCGTTAACACTATGTAGATTTCCGTCTGACAAAAAGTGACTTATGTAACGCACCGCTGCTTCAACTTGTTGCTCATTGTTTAGTGAGCGAATGTACCCATCACGATTAATGCAAACATCGCAATAACCACAGTCAGGTCCTTCGTCGTCAAAGTAGTGTAGTAAAAATCTGCTGCGGCAAGTGTCTGTTTCGCTAATATAACGCACCATGGCTTCAACGCGCTGTTGATACATGTCGCGCTGCACCTCATAAATGTCGCGCGGAATGACAACATAGTCGCTGTCAATGCGCCGCTGCGTGTAGGTTATTTGTGGTGTGCTTTTGCGTGGCACGTAGCTAATAACGCGCAATTTGCTCAAGTGCTTTAGCTTGTTGTACACCTCATCGTGCGTAAAACCACAAATGTTCGCCAGTTCATCCTCGTCAAGTGGCACATAGTCGGCAAAGTAGCCACCCGCATTACGCATAATGGCATTGAGTAGGCGTTCCTCGTCGTTGTCAATGTAGTGAATGTGGTAAAGGTCCTCGCGTGTAACCAAAAACATCATGCGTGCAGTGTTGTCGCCTTCCATGTCAAAGTGTATGTAACCAGCACGCGTGAGCAAATGCAGGGCACTCACTAAGTTCGTAGGGAAATGCTTAAAAACACGGCAAAAACGTTCAATGTCAAAGTCGAAGGTGTTACCCTCGCCTTCGCCTTCAGCTACTTGAAAAAAAGAGGCCAACTCAGAGTAAACCCGTCGTATGTAGTCACGTTCAGGAAACATTTGTCCCACCCGCAGTCGCATTTTCGTAGCATCATAGCGTTGTGTCAACAGCACGGCATAGGCCACTTTCCCATCGCGCCCTCCGCGTCCCGCCTCTTGAAAGTAGGCTTCAATAGAGTCGGGCACATCCATGTGCACCACCAATCGCACATCGGGTTTGTCAATGCCCATGCCAAAAGCATTGGTAGCTACCATTACGCGCACACGGCCCTCTTGCCATGCACGTTGGCGTGTATCCTTTTCGAGCGACGACAGTCCGGCATGGTAATACAAGGCCGTAATGTTATTGTCGTTCAGCAACTCAGCCACATCGCGTGTGCCACGCCGTGAGCGGGTATATACTATAGCGCTTCCTTCAACATGGTTAAGAATGTGCAGCAACTGCTCATCAGGATTGCCTACAGCGCGCACCATGTAGTGTAGGTTAGGACGTGCAAAACTCATTTTGTACACCTTTGCCCCTGGCCGGAAGGCAAGTCGCTGCTGTATGTCGTCTATTACAGCGTGAGTGGCTGTGGCCGTAAGTGCTAACACAGGCACATTGGGCAATAGTTTTCGCACTTCGGCTATACGCAGGTAGTGTGGACGAAAGTCGTAGCCCCATTGCGAAATGCAGTGAGCCTCGTCAACCGTTATGATGTTCACCTTCATGCGTTGCACCTTGTTCATGAAAATAGAGGTTGACAAGCGCTCAGGCGAAACATATAAAAACTTATATGCTCCGAAAATGGCATTGTCAAGGTGCTTAATGATTTCGTTGCGCGATTGACCTGAATAGATGGCTGCTGCCGGAATGCCATGTCGGCGCAAGTTGTCAACTTGGTCCTTCATGAGGGCAATGAGTGGGGTTACAACAAGGCAGACTCCCTCAGTAGCCAATGCCGGAACTTGAAAGGTAATGCTTTTACCTCCTCCAGTTGGCATTAACCCGAGGGTGTCATGACGGGCCATAATGCTTTCAATGATTTGCTGTTGTATGCCTCGAAAGCCAGAGTAGCCCCAGTATTGCTTGAGTATGCGTAAAGCATTAGCCGCAACACTTCCGCCAGGAGTGGCAGGGGTGTTGCGGTTAATGCTGTTATCGTTTGATAAAGTGTAGCTCATGTAAGTGTGAACAATGGGTTAACAGGTAAGTTTGCCAATTTTTTTTAAGTTTCTTACCATTCTGACTTTAGGTAGTGAATAGCAATACTTACTTGTTAACCAGTCAACTTGTTAACTAAGAAATCCACCAATGTGTAAAAACTTATTGTTGACACGGACGAATGTCATCAATTTGCAGTTGCACTTCGCCACGTTTGTGTGTATTTTCCTCAATGGTGTAGCAAATGTCAAATGCACGTTTTGTTTTGATGTAACGTGCTTGCGAACTTTGTCCAAAGGCAATGCCATTCATTACGTTATTGCTCTTGTTGTCAACCAGTTCTAACTTGATGTGCTCTTGTCCGCGTCCAACCACCTTACTTGTGCCATAATCATACACGCGCTTGGTGCAAAACACTGGTTTGCTATTGCCTGGACCAAAAGGTGCAAATTTGCGCAGCTGTTGGTAAAACTTGAAGGTGACATCCTTAAAGTCGAGCACAGCATCAATGTTGAGGCTTGCTTCAGTTTGCTCTTCGCGAATGTGGTCAGTAACGTATTGTTCAAAGCGTTGGCTGAATTCCTCAATGTGTTCAATGGGCAAGGTCAGTCCAGCTGCATAAGTGTGCCCGCCAAAGTTCTCGAGCAGGTCTTCACAACTTTGCACCGCCTTATACACATCAAATCCCGACACCGACCGAGCCGAACCTGTGGCCATGCCCTCAGAGCGAGTCAGCACCACAGCCGGACGAT
Organism: uncultured Prevotella sp.; assembly: GCA_900546605.1. Classification (GTDB taxonomy): domain Bacteria; phylum Bacteroidota; class Bacteroidia; order Bacteroidales; family Bacteroidaceae; genus Alloprevotella. Next base: position 1,534 of record URDV01000189.1, on the reverse strand, counting down.
AATATTGTTCGGTCAGTCGTGAAGCCACAATGCCAATAACCCCCTTGTGCCAAGCCTCGTTATAAATAACAATGCTGCGTCGGTGGTCAAGTTCAGGCAAATCCTTCACCTGTTCAACGGCCTCCTCGGTCATTTGCTTGTCAAGGTCCTTACGTGCTTCGTTATAAAGGTTAATGCGTCCAGCCTTTTCGAGTGCAGCTTGATAGTCCTTTTCCACTAAAAGTTCAACTGCCTCTTTACCATTTTGCATACGTCCCGAAGCGTTAATGCGCGGTCCTATTTTAAATATAATGTCGTTCATTGTTAGCTCACGGTCGGCCAGTCCGCACACCTCAATAATAGCTTGCAGCCCAATGCTGGGGTTAGAGTTGAGGCAGCGCAGCCCATGATGAGCCAATATGCGGTTTTCGCCCATTATGGGTACAATGTCTGAGGCAATGCTAACAGCGCAAAGGTCGAGCAAAGTGTTGAGCTTGTTAAATTCAATGCCATTGCTGGCAGCAAAGGCTTGCATAAACTTAAAGCCCACCCCACAGCCCGAAAGGTTTACATCGGGGTAGTGGTTGTCACGACGTTTAGGGTTAAGAATGGCCACAGCGCAAGGCAACTCATCGTCGGGCACATGGTGATCGCAAATAATGAAGTCAATGCCCTGTTGCTTGGCATAAGCAATTTCGTCAATGGCTTTGATGCCGCAATCGAGCACAATGATGAGACCTACACCCGTTTGTGCGGCAAAGTCAATGCCTTTTTTTGAAATGCCATATCCCTCTTCATAACGGTCGGGAATGTAATAGTCAATGTTTGAATAGTACTGCTGCAAAAATTTGTAGACAAGTGCTACGGCCGTGCATCCATCCACATCATAGTCGCCATACACCATGATGCGTTCTTTGCGCCCCATAGCCAGGTTCAGCCTATCAACGGCCACCTGCATGTCGTTCATTAAAAAAGGGTCGTGCAGTTCAGTGAGTTGTGGACGGAAAAAGTGTCGTGCTTGTTGCACCGTGCGTATGCCACGGTCGAAGAGCAGCTTGCCCAACGCAGGATGTATGCCCACCTCGCGAGCGAGTTCGGCTTGCGCAGCTGCCACTTCTGGTGTGGGAGCTTCGTAGTTCCATTTGTAGTTCATGCTGATATATCATTTTTTTTGTTTGCTGAGTGAAGTGTAAATAAAAAGGGTGCAGTTGTAGTGACATTATGCATAGCAACTGCTATGTAGAGCAAAGAGTAAGGTGCTATCACGAGAGCAACACACGCAAACTCCCAAATTGCAAGCTAAGGTAGCAAGAAAAAGCGAATCATAGGCTACGATTGTATAAAGAAATGTGTTTTGTAATGGTAAAAAAAGAAATTGACCAATTATTAAAGTTAGTAATGATAACCCGTTGGCGGAATTTCAGGTTAACGGGTTGACAAGTTGACAGGTTAACAAGTAAGTATGCTTTACACCACTTATTAAGTTAAAGCCAGAATGACAAGAAACTTAAAAAGCTCGGCAAACTTACCTGTTAACCCGTTAACTTGTCAACTT
>URDV01000188.1 GCA_900546605.1 uncultured Prevotella sp. | reverse complement strand
ATGACAGGAAACTTAAAAAGCTCGGCAAACTTACCTGTTAACCCGTTAACTTGTCAACTTGTTTACTAATTCCACCAACGCGTTATTCTTACTAATGAATCGTTTAATAATTTGCCGTAATGCTATAGTTCATGTCATAAAGGTCAACCTTTATGGTGAACGAGGTAGCGCCCTCGGGTTCAACAAGGTGCCAAGAGTATTTGTCTCCGCCAATTACGAACTTGCCTTCAGTGGCTTCATCGTCTTTGGTAGGAGCGCAAAGACAATTGCTTTCATTAGCCCAGTCAAAGTTACCATCAGCACCGAAACCTGATTCTGGAGCTATTTTGAACCAATGCCAATCACCTTTAGCTGGAACTGTTACGCTAAACACGCCATCAGCCTCCTTGGTCATGGGGTGACTCTTGTCTGTGCCCAACACGCCTATGTAATAATAGGCTGATTCAATCACTGGAGCTTTAGGTTTTACCTTTACCTCAATGTTCTTGCTCGTACTCACGCGTTGTGTTTTATCAGCTGACGTCCACGCATACGCTGTGGCCTTAAGGGTGAGTGTACGTAACTCAGGACGGCGGCCAAACTTTTGGGTTACAAGGTTGACCACATCGGCTGTGGCAACCTTACCCTCATCGTTTAAGGCAAGCGGAGTTAAACTACCATCATTTCCTACCACGTCAAGGGCAAATGAATCGGTTACAAAGCCCTCGGGTTGCTCTATTGTGTACTGTGCCAGCTCTATACTCTCAGCTGTTACTGTGCTAAGGTCAATGTCGGCACAAGGTGTAATGTTGAGCGTAATGTTCTGTGCCTCCTCCTGCTGATTGCCTTGCGGAGCTTTCCAGTCAGTATAGTCTTCGTCGCAGGCTGTTAAGCACATGAGTGCCATCAAGCCAAATATGATTTTCTTGAACATAATCTTTCTGTTTTTAAAGTGGAAGAGTGGAATAGACTTTGAATAGAGTTACTCCACCCCTCAACCTATTGTTTACTCCTTAATAAAACGGAAGGCTCCAGTTATATCATTTACAATAACTAAGTAGTCGGCCTCGGTCTTGATGCTGATATTTCCACCACCGCTCTTGACTCCTACGCCATAGTAGCCTGACTTACAACTGGGTGTTTCGTCATATTTACTGCCTATTTCCATTGCCCAACTATTAGCTTGGAACTTCACTTCACTTGCTGCGGGCAAATGAATGTGGGCATACCAGTCGTGGTTGTTGGCGCCTAACACGGTGTTAACGGGAGTCAATGCTACACCATCGCCCCAGCCATTGAAACTACCATTCAAGTAAAGTTGGCCATAAGTAGGCGCATCGTCTGTTTTAGTAATGCTAATGCCATTGGCATCGCCCATAGCCACAGCCTTGGTGTCGATCGTAAGGTTGTAAACACCATCCTCAGTAGGTGAAATATTGCCCGAACCGCCATCATTAATCGTAAAGCTACCAAATGAAGCACCTTGACCTATTTGTGTAAGCCAGTTATCAGTGAGCGAGCCACGTAGCTTAAATATGCTACCTGCTGGCAAGTAACCTGTCCACGAAACTGTGCCATAGCCTGTATCTTCGTTATAGCTATCGCCCGTGTAGTAAAGTGGCATAGTGGCTGTCATAAGCGCATCGCCCCAAGAGCCATCACCAAAGCAGCTACCCAAGAGATACCATGTGACGGGTTCGGCCACCTCCATGCGCTGATAGTAAGGCAAATAAGTAACCTTTACAATGTTAGAGTATACCTTGGGGGTTGAAGTGGTTTGTGCACTCAATCGATAATAAACATTTACTGACGATGGCATGGCAGCAGCTGCAGTCACGCCTAACTCACGCAACAAGAGCAGGTCAACATCGGCAGGAGCCAGTTTATATTCGCATTTTGTTTTACCCTCATCGTACTCCTTTACTTCTACATTGTCGGCAAACTTTAAGTTACCATCGGCATCAGTCACCACCTCAGAGCCATCCTTGCTCACCACGTACTGTAGTTTGTAGTTAGTTACAAGCGGCATACCGCCATAATTAGGCTGACTCCATGTAAAAGCTATTGAGTCTGTTGTATTTTTCAAGTCATAAGCATTGCCCGCCAAAGCTGGTGTGTTGAGCGTAAAGCTATCGGGCATATGCAACACTGGGTTAGAATCGTTATCATCGGCACATGAGGCAAAGGTGAGACCCAAGCTCAAGCCCAATGCTGCTATTGACAGTATTTTATATAGTTTCATGATATGCTGATTTTTGTTTGAAGTGAAAATGCGTTCAGTTGTTTAAGGTGAGGTTGGGAGGTTACTCACAAAGGCAACCTCCAACCCTACATAGGCTTTAGCGTTCCTTGTTTCTCTGTGTTTATTGTAGTTTCCTACTCACAGTGTTTTCAGAACTTACGTTATACCTCTCAACTCAGAACTTAATTATATCCCTCATTCTGCTTCAAGTTGGGATTATTGCTCAAGTCAGTTTGTGGAATAGCAAACACCTTGCGGAATGACGAGAACGATGTGCCATTTACGTCACCTCCCATATATTCCCACTTGTAGTCAGACTGTCCTGCAAACTTATTAAAGCGGATAAGATCCATACGTCTGCGTCCTTCAAACCAAAACTCGCGTGACCACTCAGCACAAATATCGTCAAGTGTAGCATAGCTCAATGGGGCTGCATGTGCTCTATCGCGCAATTCATTGAGTTTGCCATCAGCATCAGAGTTCGGGCCAAACTTACGAACTGAGGCCTCTGCATAAGTGAGGTAAGCCTCTGCCATACGCATCAAAGGCAGGTCAGTGTCTACATAGTCTACGGCTGTTGTATGTCCACCATCTGAACGCACATTGCGGAACTTCACACTGGTGAAACCATAATCCAGATTGTCCGTCTCAGTTACATACTGATGATAGCCTTTTGAGTAGAACAGAGCACGATCGTCATTAGCAGCTGCAGTCATAGTAGCTATGCTTCCCGTTTCGGGAGCAGCGGCACCATTAAAGAACTGTTCAACGAGTTTACCCTTAATTTGTAAACATTTGCCCCAGCTATGATTTGTGCCTGAAGGTACATCAATGTCCATGTCGTTGTCATTGGCATATGAACCTTGAATCAACATTTGCGTACCACCATCAGTTTTGGTAGTAATACCATCTTGCAACACGGGTAGGATGTCTTCATACTGTGCTCCATTGCTATTATTGTCGGCCAAGAAGAGCATTTGGTAAGCACTATATTTTTCGCCCGTTGTCGGATTGGTAGCACCATTGAGGTTTAAGTGGTAGTAACCATTCTCCAACACCTTTTTAGCATAAGCCATGGCATCATCGTTGCGTTCATGCCCTGTGTACACTTCAGCATTCAAATAAAGGCGTGAGAGCAGCAACCACACAGCCACCTTGTCGGCACGGCCGTAAGTGTTGCGACCTGGATCAGCCATTTTGTCTTCAATGTCGAGCAGTTCTGACTCTACAAAGTCAAATAGTTGCTGACGATTGTAGTAGGCTGCATTCTCTGATGACACTTTAGTACAGAAAGGACCAGCGCCAAAAACATCAAGTACAGAGGCGTAGTTATAAGCTCTAATGAATCGAGCCTCTGCCAATCGCATAGGGTCTTTGCCTATGTCGTTGATGTAAGAGTTGCAAAGCGTAATGTCAAAGTAAAGGCGATAGTAAAGCCCCAAGGCAAATGCATTGCTGGCAGTGTATTTGTTAAACATCAACTCTTGTACACCACCATCGTTGCCCGACCATGCCCATGCAGCCTCGTCGCTGGTAAACTCATTTAAGTACCATTGCATACGATAATATTGTGTACTACCCTCATCACTCATTACACTTGAGGGGATATCAGGCTTTCCAGCATTACCTTGTTGACCCGTTAGGCAGAAGGTGGCATAAAGTTTGTTGAACAAGGCATCGTCATTAGCCACCTGTGTTTGCTGCGGGTTGATAGGCGTTACATCCAGGTCGCCCGTACATGAAGTGATGGTTAGGCCACAGGCGCAAGCCATCAGCGCGGCATATTTTCTTATATTGAGTTTCATTGTAGTAGCGGTTTTAGAAGTTAAGGCTTACACCCACGATACAAGTGAAGGGACGTGGATAAACGTTGCTATCATAGCCACCATCAATTTCAGGATCAAGTCCCTTGTACTTGGTAATGGTAAACACATTCTGTGCCGTAGCATAAACACGACCACTGATGCTGCTCTTACCAATACGATCGAATGAGTATCCCAAGGTGATGTTGTCAAGTTTCAAGAATGAAGCATTCTGAATAAAGTAGTCTGAACATGAAGCGTTGGCACTTGAGCTGGTCCAATCCTTGGCCAATTCATACTTAAAGGTGTTGTGCCAAGTGTTACCTGAATAAAGGCGACTCATACCCGTGTTCATGTTATCACCAGCCTCTACACTGTTGTAAACGTAATTATTCAAGCTGGCACGGAAGCCTAAGCCCAAATCCCAATGCTTATAAGTAAGTTTGGTGCTAAGTCCCATGGTTACATCGGGGTCTGACTTTTTGTAGAAGTAACGGTCCTTATAGTCAATCACGCCATCAGCATTGCGGTCAACAAACTCGCCCAAACGAGGCTGTCCGTTCTCGTCATATACCTGTTGGTATACATAGAAAGCACTGGCGGCCTCTCCTGCCTTCCAAGCCTTAATCATGTTGTCGGCAGTGGCTTTACCACCCGAGCAATAAGAATAAGGTATATAATAGTCGGGACCTTGTGAGTAGGGTGTTCAAAATCGGCATCAAAAGCGAGACCAAAAAGTGCTGATTATTCGT
>URDV01000187.1 GCA_900546605.1 uncultured Prevotella sp. | reverse complement strand
GTAAAGCATACTTACTTGTTAACCTGTCAACTTGTTAACCCGTTAACCTGAAATTCCGCCAACGGGTAGTAAAACTAAAGAAGTGTCTCTTCAACTTTTCACCTAATCACTCTTCAACAATCCCCTCTCCCCACTTAGCTTTAAATTGAGCTTGCTTCAGTGCCAACTTATGCAAAAAAGCTTTGTGCTCGGCACTATGCGGATTGATGGCGCGGTGTTGCAATGAACGCAGAATAGCTTGTCGTTCATGCGCATACTCATGCAGCTGAGGTGTAAAAGCCCACTCGCTAAATCGTTCCCACACATAGTCAATAGCTTGTTCTGACGGGTGCAACATGTCGGGAGCATAGAAGCGGTAGTCGCGCAACTCGTCAGTAATGATTTCGTAGGCAGGAAAGTAACTTACAAACACTCCCCATTCATTACACAGCTTGTCAATGAGCAATAGCAAGCGTGCTTTGCTCAATGCGTTTTCATGCATGCCATATTTAGCATAGCGGTAAGGGCTGAGTGTAAACACTACCTTAAGTTGAGGCAATTCTTGGTGCAAGTCTGACAGAAAGTAGTGCCAATAGTGTTCCAAGTCTCTCCACGATTCCACCTCTTCATGAAACATGCGGGCAGGCTGTTTGTGGCAGTTGGCAGCACAATAGTCTTTATAAGGCCCTTCGTTAATCCAGTACACGTGGTCGGTGCTGAAAGTAATAAAAAGCACATCCAATTGTGCAAAGAAACGTCGCATTTGTTCCCAATCATTTAGCAACTGTTGCTTGAGTTCTTCCTGCGTAGGAGCTGAGAACAGGGTAGAATAATCCCAGTGCCGCCATTCACCATTGTCACCTCCTAACTGAAAGAACCCAGCGTTCTTAAAAGGAGCCTCAATGCTTTGTGGCAAATAGGTGACCAAGGTGTTGCGTATGCTCACAGGGTTGTAAAGCGTTCCATGCGGATTGACACGTATATGTTGTGGGGCCAAACATTGGCTCAAGCGTTGCCCCATGTGGTCGGCAAAGCATGAGCCAATAAACATTACGTTCGACTGCGGTGTGAGTTGCAGTTGGCTCTCAGGCAAATCAACTATTGTGCTAAAGTTCATAGTGGTAAATATTATTTTAAAACAAAAAAACGCAATCAAACCATAACAGCTTGATCGCGTAAAAAATGTAATGTTGGGGTATCCGGACTCGAACCAGAAAAGGCAGGACCAGAATCTGCAGTGTTACCATTACACCATACCCCAATACTCATGATGACACTCAACCTTGAGTGCTCCTCATTTGTAAGTTTGTTGGGGTACCCGGACTCGAACCAGGAAAGGCAGGACCAGAATCTGCAGTGTTACCATTACACCATACCCCAAACTTATGAGGTGTAATCAAGAGTTCCCCTCTCAATTACGGGTGCAAAATTACTTAGTTTTCTGTTAAGTGCCAAACTTTATGGCGTGTTTTTTAATGTCATATGCACAAAATGCTTGTTTTAAGAGCAAGTGCATCGTCTGTACATAAAAAAAAGCCAGGTTACATGCTTCATTCAGCATATAACCTGGCTTAGTAGTTTATTTACCGCGTTGGTGGAATTCAGGGGTAACCTATTACCCCGTCAACCTGTCAACTCGTAACCCCAAATTCCGTCAATTATTGATGTAAGTTAGTTGTGGAAAGTAAGGCTATCGCCTGCGGCATCCACGTGTATAGGCTTTGTTTTGTCAACGCTGCCCGCCAACAAAGCTTTACTTAAGTCGTTGAGCAACATGCGTTGCAAAGCACGTTTCACAGGACGTGCACCAAACTCGGGGTCAAAACCAGCTTGTGCAATCAACTTAACTGCAGCCTCATTCACATCTAACTGCACGTCTTGATCCTTCAGCAATTTTTGTATGCCATTTACCTGCAAACGAACAATCTGCTCTATTTGAGGTTGCGTCAAGGGTTGGAACATGATAATATCGTCAATACGATTCAAGAACTCAGGTCGAATCGTCTTTTTCAGCATATCCAGCACTTGCGACTTGGTTTCGTCAATGATGCGTTCACGTTCAGCCGCATTTTTGTTAGCTATAGCCTCAAACTTTTGCTGAATCATTTGCGACCCCATATTTGAAGTCATAATGATAATGGTGTTCTTAAAGTTCACCGTGCGACCTTTATTATCGGTCAGTCGGCCATCGTCTAACACCTGTAGCAAAATGTTGAACACATCAGGGTGAGCCTTTTCAATTTCATCAAATAGCACAACGCTGTAAGGTTTACGGCGTACAGCTTCAGTCAACTGGCCACCCTCTTCGTAACCCACGTATCCCGGAGGTGCACCAACAAGACGTGACACGCTGAACTTCTCTTGATATTCACTCATGTCAATACGTGTCATCATGTTCTCATCGTTGAACAAGTAGTCGGCCAAAGCCTTGGCTAACTCCGTTTTACCTACACCCGTTGTACCCAAAAAAATGAAGGAACCAATGGGTCGTTTAGGGTCTTGCAAGCCAGCACGTGAGCGACGTACAGCGTCAGCCACAGCCTGTATAGCCTCATCTTGTCCTACAACGCGCTTGTGCAATTCGTCCTCTAAGTGCAACAACTTTTCGCGTTCGCTTTGCAACATACGTGTTACGGGTATGCCCGTCCAGCGAGCTACCACGTCGGCTATGTCGTCAGGCGTAACCTCCTCCTTTACCATCGCTTCAGCGCCTTGGCGGTTGCGCAGTTGCTCTTGCTGAGCAGCAATGTCGTTTTCAAGTTGTTTCAGTTTGCCATAACGTATTTCAGCCACCTTGCCATAGTCGCCTTCACGTTCGGCACGCTCAGCCTCAAACTTGAGTTGTTCCATTTGCTGCTTGTCTTGCTGAATGCGTGAGAGTACCTCTTTTTCGCCCTCCCATTTAGCACGCAAGTCTTTCTCCTTTTCGCTCAATGTGGCAATCTCTTTGTTGAGTTGCTCCAACTTAGCCGTATCGTTTTCACGCTTAATAGCCTCGCGCTCAATTTCAAGTTGACGCAATCGGCGTGTAATTTCATCCAATTCCTCAGGTTGCGAGTCGCGCTCCATACGCAACTTAGCCGCAGCCTCATCCATCAAGTCAATGGCTTTGTCGGGCAAAAAGCGGTCGGTAATGTAACGGTGTGACAACTGAACAGCCGCAATGATGGCATCGTCTTGAATACGTACCTTGTGGTGATTTTCGTAACGCTCTTTCAAGCCACGCAGAATGCTCACTGCGTCTTCAGGCGAAGGTTCATCCACCATAACAGTTTGGAAACGGCGTTCCAAAGCCTTATCCTTTTCAAAGTACTTTTGATACTCCTCCAAGGTGGTAGCACCAATGCTGCGCAGTTCGCCACGAGCCAAAGCTGGTTTCAAAATGTTAGCAGCATCCATGGCACCTTCGCCCTTGCCAGCACCCACCAAGGTGTGAATTTCATCAATGAACAAAATGATGTCGCCTTGAGCTTGCGTCACTTCGTTAATCACGCTCTTGAGTCGTTCTTCAAACTCACCTTTGTATTTAGCACCAGCCACCAATGCACCCATGTCAAGTGAGTAGAGCTTTTTATTCTTCAAGTTCTCAGGCACATCACCTCTCACAATGCGTTCGGCCAATCCTTCAACAATGGCCGTTTTACCTGTACCAGGTTCACCTATAAGTATAGGGTTGTTTTTGGTTCTGCGCGAAAGAATTTGCAGCACACGTCTAATCTCCTCATCACGTCCTATAACAGGGTCAAGTTTGCCCTCACGAGCTTCCTCCACCAAGTTACGTGCATACTTAGCCAAAGCTTGGTAAGTGTCTTCGCTGCTTTGCGAGGTAGCCTTTTGTCCACCGCGCAATTCCTCAATAGCTTTTTTCAAGCCCTCAGCGTTCACCCCCGCATCTTTCAGCATTTGCGAGGCAGTGCTCTTTACTTCAAGTAAGGCTTGCAACAAAGGTTCCAAACCAACATACGTGTCACCTGCCTTTTGAGCAAAGCTTTGTGCTTTCAGAGCCACATCGTTCGCCTCTTGATCAAGGTAAGGACTTGTCCCACCGCTCACACGGGGTTGATGCATTAATTCTTGATTCACGGCAGCTTGCAGTGAGCGTTCGTTCACACCCAGTTTACCAAATATGAACTTGGTAACGTTTTCGCCCACAGCCAGCACGCCGGCGAGCAAATGAACAGGCGTAATGGCTTGCTGCCCATTTTGCTGTGCACGGTCAACGGCCTGTTGCAAGGCTTGCTGTGCTTTGATTGTGAAGTTGTCGAAATTCATATGTTTATTGTTTTATTTGTTTCGTATTTATTTGTTTTGCCCTTTAAAGAGCAAATCGCTTGCCACTCTCTTTAGTGCATCTATTGCTATAACATATATTTTAAAATAATGACAACTTGTACACCTCGATCCCTTTGTTATATGACAACTTGGGCAGAAATGGTTGTGTGGTACTGACATAATGCGCATAAAAAAACAACCAGCTCAGCACACGGGGTGTGTGCTCAAACTGGTTGCTATATATTTATAAAGTGTGGGTAAAGTCAGAATTAATCTTCATCATTCATGTTAGCCCAAATACCGCTATTCCATACCTTGTTGTTTGATAACTGGGCTTTATTCGAAACTTCGTTGTTGGGGGTAGGCGCAGAGGAAGAAGGCGAAGAACTACCGAGTAGGTTGGCTTCCATGTGCAAGTTAATAACGTTTGCTTGAGGCAGTGTAGGTGGCATGTATGTTTGATGTCTTGGGGCATGTGATGTCCAAGTTATAGGTAGCCTCCTTGGTTTTTTGATGCCATTGTAGAGATCGGAAG
>URDV01000186.1 GCA_900546605.1 uncultured Prevotella sp. | reverse complement strand
CGAGGAGGCATAACTATCTCCGAAGCCGCTAAGTCTTTAGCTTAGCGGTAGTTCAATCGTTCAATCCATAGGCTGGACAAATAAAGACATCTATATCCATTGCCACATCAATCAATATGTTGTTTTGTCCAGCCTAAGACAGAATTGTGAAGTATATCCGTGTATCACGTAAACATAAGAGCTTAGTTTACCTTTTTAGTTGATAAGTTGAAGAACAGAAAAGTTGAAATAAGTGTCCAGAAATAATTTTGAACTCTTACTTATTGCATTTAACTTCCACTTACACCTCCCATTCATAGCAATCATAACATACGCCACGTCCACCAAAGCCCTCTTTTTGATATATAAGTGACGTGTTGAGCACACGGCCTTGTTGCTCGTTTGAAGTGCCAAAGTCAAAGTAGGGAATGTCTTTATAATCTTCTTGAATAAGTTTTTTAAAGAGCAAGTCAAGCACATGCTTACATTTGCCTTGCTGATTGGCCGATATATACTGCGTGTGAGCCACTTGCTGTGAAACATATAATAAAGTTCCCCCCAACATTTCATCGCCTTGAAAAGCAGCATAAAGGCGGATCTGTTGTGGAAAACGGTCTTTTAAAAGTAATATTTCACTTAATGTGTGCACAGGATGGGCTTGGTAGGTAAGCATGAGGTTTTCCTCTAAAATCTGCCAAAAGGTAGCAAAGTCTTCCGTTTCTCTTACTTCAATGCCATCATTAAGAGCCTTGTTAGCTCCACAAAGCCTTATGCGTCTCCATTTGAGCGGTTGTCTCATGTTGATGGTCGATGAAATGTTGCGCGACTTGACGCTCGCTCCACACACATTAATGAGGGCATAGAGGTCCTCCTCAGCAGGTGTGACTTGGTAAATCCACGGAATGGGTTTATAAACCACTTTCACCACGCCTTGACTTTTAAGGTAAGCGTTGATAGTCTTGAACACTTGACACACCCCATCGGCTGTAGCATGAGTGTTAGTGATGAGTCCGCCATAGGTCAAACCTTGGTGTGAATAGAGCACATTGTTATGCACGTTAGCAGGCAGTAGCGCATAAAGCTTGTCATCGTTATACACCATGAGCGAGCAGTCATGAAAGCGGTCGCTGTGATAGTCCATGTAGTCACGATTGAGCAAGAAGGTGGCATTCTTTGCCGTAGTTAAAAAGGCATTCCACACCTCTTTCAGTTCAGGAGTATATTTTTTTATGATGAAAGCCATGGTTGTTGCTTGTGCTAAAAAAGAGTTTGAATAAACGTTGGGGTTCAAAAAATATTATAGACAATCAATAAGTGTTTTCAATGTGAAAATAGAACTTATTGATTGTCTATACCTACTTAGAACAAGTATTTATATTACCTAAATGAGTCGGTAAGCAATTTAATTTCAATGGTAGGCGAAATGCGTTCATACAGAATGTTGTATACCGCGTCAAGAATGGGCATATTGACATGGTAATGTCGGTTAATGTCCTTCATGCATTTGGTGCCATAGTAGCCCTCAGCAATCATTTCCATTTCAATCTGGGCCGACTTAACGCTATATCCCTTGCCAATCATGGATCCAAACACGCGGTTGCGCGAAAAGTTTGAATACCCCGTTACCAATAAGTCGCCTAAGTAAACGCTGTCATACACCGAACGGTCAATGGGGTAAACAGCTCGCAAAAAGCGGTTCATCTCTTGCACCGCGTTCGACATAAGAACACTCTGAAAGTTGTCGCCATACTTCAAACCATTACAGATGCCTGCAGCAATGGCATACACATTTTTCAGCACCGAGGCATATTCTATGCCAATCACATCGGCCGATGTTTTTGTCTTTACGTAACTTGAGGCAATGGTCTCAGCAAAGGCAGTAGCCTTTTTGTTATCAGCGCAACCTACGGTGAGGTAGGTTAATCGGCCAAGAGCCACCTCTTCAGCATGACTCGGTCCGCCCAACACTGCTAAGTTTTCATCGGGAACATTATAAACCACTCTGAAAAATTCAGAACAAACTAAATTTTCATCGGGCACAATACCCTTAATGGCTGTAATGATAAACTTGTCGTGTAGCTTCACCTTGAGCTTTTTTAAGTGATTTTTAAGGTAAGGTGAAGGTGTAACGAACACCAAAGTGCGACATGAACGCACAATTTCATTAATGTCAGTCGAAAAGGTGATACGTTTGGTGTCAAAGTGCACACTCGTTAAGTACGAGGGGTTATGTTCCGTTCGTATAAAGTCGTCAATAGCGTCTTGCCTACGTATATACCAATGCAGATGCTCCACTTTTTCGAGTAGCATCTTAGCAATGGCTGTGGCCCAAGAACCACTACCCATAACGGCTATGTTTCCTAAATCGTACACGAGAAGGGGTTAATGATGAACGAATGGGTGCTTATGCGCCTATTTTGCAAATGTGTTAATGTGTCAATGAGCTATGCAAATTCAACTTATGGCTTTGGTAGAACTTGTCGCACACACCACACATTCACACATTTGCAAAGCGCACAAGGTGTTGTTGTGTGAGAAAGAGAGATTTAAATGTTCCAAGCTTCAATGTCCTGCACACTCGGCTTGGTTATGTCAAGCTTATACTTTTTGATAACCTCACCAATTTGTTGCTGAATTTTTTGAGCCTTTACATCCTTCAAGTCACTTACCAGGTAGTAGCCCACCTTTTGCAAAATAGGAACAAGCTCCTCAGCAATGCCAGCAGCCACATATTTGTCGGCCTTATCACGAGGAGCTTTCTTCTCGGGACGCATTTGTGGGAAGAAGAGGACCTCTTGTATTTGAGTCTGTCCTGTCATTAACATAACCAAGCGGTCAATGCCTATGCCAATGCCCGATGTGGGAGGCATACCATACTGCAAGGCACGTAAAAAGTCTTGATCAATGAACATTGCTTCGTCGTCACCCTTTTCAGAGAGGCGGAGCTGATCTTGAAAACGTTCCTCTTGGTCAATGGGGTCATTCAGTTCAGAGTAAGCATTAGCCAACTCTTTACCATTCACCATCAACTCAAAGCGTTCAGTCAGCATGGGGTTGTCGCGATGCTTCTTAGTGAGCGGCGACATTTCAATGGGGTAATCGGTAATAAAGGTAGGCTGAATGTAAGTACCTTCGCAGAATTCGCCAAACATTTCGTCAATCAACTTACCCTTGCCCATGGTGTCGTCAATCTCCATGTTCAGTTCTTTGCAAATGTCGCGGATTTCGTCCTCACTCTTACCATTCAAGTCATAGCCCGTTTTCTCTTTAATAGCTTCAAGAATAGGCAGACGGCGGAAAGGAGCCTTAAAGCTGATGGTCTTGCCATCAATAACGCTCTCAGGTTTGCCATTAACAGCTACGCAGATGCGTTCGAGCAATTTTTCGGTAAACGACATCATCCAATTATAGTCCTTGTATTGCACATAAAGTTCCATACAAGTAAACTCAGGGTTATGGTTACGGTCCATACCCTCGTTACGGAAGTTTTTACCGATTTCGTAAACACCTTCAAAGCCACCTACAATAAGTCGCTTCAGATAAAGCTCAGTAGCAATGCGAAGGTAGAGGTCAACGTCTAATGAGTTGTGGTGAGTAATGAATGGGCGTGCGCTGGCACCACCAGGAATGGGTTGTAGAATAGGTGTCTCAACTTCGGTGTATCCAGCCTCGTCAAAGTAGGCACGCATGGTTTTAATCACCTGAGTACGCTTCAAGAAGATGTCCTTCACACCAGGGTTTACCAACAAGTCAACGTAGCGTTGGCGGTAGCGCAGTTCGGGGTCGTTGAAGGCATCATAGGTAACACCATCCTTTTCCTTCACCACAGGCAGCGGCTTTAGGCTCTTCGACAAAAGCACCAACTCTTGTGCGTGAACTGATATTTCGCCCGTTTGTGTACGGAAAACAAAACCTTTCACACCAATAAAGTCACCTAAGTCAAGCAACTTTTTGAACAAGGTGTTATACAATGTCTTATCGTCACTTGGACAGATATCATCACGTGTAACATACACTTGAATGCGTCCTTTTGAGTCCATTAGTTCGGCAAAGCTGGCTTTACCCATAACGCGTCGTCCCATGAGTCTACCAGCGATGCAAACCTCGCGCTTTTCGTTTTCGTCAAAGTTTGCTTTAATATCATCGCTGTAAGCCGTTACTTCGTATTCGGCAGCGGGGTAGGGGTTAATGCCCATATTGCGCAACTCGTCGAGTGAATTGCGGCGTTGTATTTCCTGTTCGCTAAGTTCTAAAACGTTCATTCGTTTTCTTTTATTTTGATTATTTGGGTACAAAGTTAGTGCAAACCGAGCGCAATACAAAATAAAAGGCCTAAGACTTTTATTTTTATTGCCGAGGTGCCGCCTAACTTATTTAAGGGTAGTTCAAAAAATATCAGATTTTAACTCGTTGGCGGATTTTTTGGTTAACTTGTCAACTTATTTACTAATTCCGCCAACGCGTTGATTTTTAATATTATATCAACTAATTTTAAATACCTACTTATTAGAACTACCCTTAAAATACAATGTTTAAATGTAGTGGTATAGTAAAATTGCATTTGATATTTGCACCTAAATATAGCCCCCTACAAAGAAAAAACAAGAAGAAAGTGATAATAAATGCAAGAAAAAATTTCATTTATGTATATTATATCCGCAAAAAAGGTAAACTGACAATGCATAATGAAAAATAAAAATTTTTTTCATACAGAACTAACGTAATAGTTTAATAGTGTGATTTACAAACAAAGTTATAATGAATTTCAACCGCGGTAGAGCCAAATGTATCAACTGGGTTAAGTTCAATCTA
>URDV01000185.1 GCA_900546605.1 uncultured Prevotella sp. | reverse complement strand
AGAGTAACTTTACCAATGAGGATATTTATGTTACCAAATACGCACTGCAAGATATTGGTAAACTTTATAACAGCCGATTAAGTGTTGCTCTCAGCAACAAAGAATCTACCATTCTTGACATTTCAATGGTTGATGAAAGCAAACAAAGAGCTACTGACTTGCTTTATAAAATCATTGACGTATACAACGAGCAATGGCTTAAAGATCGCAACCGAGTAGCTATCAGCACATCTGAATTCATTACCGAACGTTTAGATAATCTGTCAAAAGAATTGGGTGATGTTGATCAAAAAATATCGGACTACAAAAGCCAAGCTATGCTGCCCGATGTTGATGCTGCTTCGAGCATGTATATGAGTCAAAGTAGCAAGAACAATGACCAAATTCTTACTTTGCGCAATCAGTTGGGTGTAGCTCGTTACATTCGTGAGTACTTAGCTGACCGCAGTAAGCAAGGGCAATACTTGCCTACTAACACTGGCATTGGTAGCACAGGCATTGAAAACATGATTGCAAGCTATAACAAGGTGGTAAGCGATCGTAATGATGTACTTGATAATAGTAGCGAGAACACTCCTCTTGTGCAAAAGTTCAACAATGAACTTAAATTGCAGCGTCAAACTATCATGCACTCTCTTGACAACTTTATAGCTCAAATACAATCGCAAGTTGGCAATTGGGAAAATACTGAATCTGAAACCAATGCTAAAATAGCGGCAGCCCCACAACAAGTTAAAAAGCTACTCTCTGTTGGTCGACAGCAAAAGGTGAAAGAGGCTCTTTACATCTATTTGCTACAAAAACGTGAGGAGAATGAGTTGTCAAAAACCTATACAGCATGGAACTCTCGCATCATTCAGCCACCTATGGGGAGTGATGCTCCTACATCGCCTCGTCGTAGCATCATTCTGTTAGCGGCTTTGGCCATTGGCATCTGCATTCCTGCAGGACTTCTCTTCTTGCGTGAAACCTTGAACCATACTGTAAGAGGCAGAGCTGACCTTGAGGGTATGCAAATACCACTTATAGGTGAAATTCCAGCCATGATTAATAAAAAACGTTGGTGGAGCAAAAACAAAAAGAACGTTCAGCGCAAGGTTTACGTAAAAGATAATAGTCGTGACCTTATTAATGAATCGTTCCGCATTCTGCGTACCAAACTTGATTACTTTATTAAGAGCCTGGGTACCGACGATAAGGTTATTATGCTCACGAGCTTTAACCCTGGATCGGGAAAAAGTTTCATTACGCTTAACCTAACAAAGGCTCTATCGCTTAAAGGATGCAAGGTGCTGGCCATTGACTTTGACCTACGTCATGCTTCAATTAGCGACTCTGCGGCTAAGACGCAACATGGGCTTACGGCTTTTCTCGGCAACATGACTGATGACATAGAAAGTTGCATTCAGCACAATGTTTTAGGTAAAGGAGCAGACATTCTGCCTGTTGGAATTATCCCTCCTAACCCTGCAGAATTATTGTTGAACGATAAAATCAAAGACTTGTTTGACAAACTGCGCCAAGAATATGATTATATCATTTTGGATTGTCCTCCTATTGAAATTGTTGCCGACACAAGCATAATTAAAGACTACACTGACGTTACTCTGTTTGTTGTACGTGCAGGCGTTATGGACCGACGTAGTTTGAAAGATGTTGACGCTCTATACAAACAGAACACATACAAGCGAATGGCTATGTTGCTCAACGACACACCTTTCATAAAGGGACGCTATGGTAGCTACAGATATGGCTACGGATATGGCTATGGCTATGGATATGGCTATGGTTATGGTGATAAAACTAAGTAATAAGTTAGCTTTAGTAACAATTGAGTAGGAGATAAGCACTTGATTATAGGTGTTTATCTCCTACTTTCATGTTTACCGACATCTCACACCACTATATGTGCCGACATATGATGTGGTTTATTGGTAAAGTTTTTATTGTTGTTATTAACTCCATTCATGCATTTTTTTGTTGTCTTGGATAAAATTCTGCTTTCTATTGACACTAAAATGAACTGGCACTACTAACAAAGCCAAGTATTTTCGATTAGAGAGAGGGAGCTTGCTTAAAAAGAATAAGCCCCGAAGTCCTATTTGTACGAGGCTTCGGGGAGGATATTTATACTCTTGGGAGAGTTTTACTGGACAGTTCCCTTTGCCAGAATGGCAAACAAGTTGAGATAATAACAAAGATGATATTTGAACTTTGTTATATAGAAGCAATAAAAACAAAAAGTATTGCAGCAACACCTATTTATATTACTGCAATACTTTACCGAATTTATTTTATTTCTATTTTAGGGAGGTGGTTATCGATAAACATTTGTCGCCAAACAAATACAACCAACCAAACACTCTTTTTATCCATTCATTGAGGCAATGAATTCCTCATTATCTTTTGTACCTTCAATTCGTCTTTTCACATCAGTCATGGCCTCAATGGGGTTCATGTCTGAAATGTAATTACGCAAAATCCACATACGTTTACGCGTAAGCTCATTTTGAAGCAATTCATCACGACGGGTTGATGAAGCAACAATGTTAACAGCAGGGAAGATGCGCTTATTAGCAAGAGAGCGATCAAGTTGCAATTCCATATTGCCCGTACCCTTGAATTCCTCAAAGATGACTTCATCCATTTTTGACCCCGTGTCAATAAGTGCCGTTGCTATAATAGTAAGTGAGCCTCCGCCTTCAATGTTACGAGCTGCGCCAAAGAAACGTTTGGGCTTTTGCAGAGCATTCGCATCAACACCACCCGAGAGAATTTTACCTGATGTGGGAGCTACCGTATTATAGGCACGTGCTAAACGTGTTATAGAATCAAGGAAAATAACTACATCATGTCCACATTCTACCATACGCTTAGCCTTGTCAAGCACAATTCCAGCAATTTTCACGTGACGTGCTGCAGGTTCGTCAAAGGTCGAAGCTATCACTTCAGCCTTTACCGTACGCATCATGTCAGTAACCTCTTCAGGACGCTCGTCAATAAGCAACATCATAAGGTATGTGTCGGGATGGTTACGGGCTATGGCATTAGCAATATCCTTCATCAACATAGTTTTACCCGTTTTGGGCTGCGCTACGATAAGTGCGCGTTGTCCCTTGCCAATGGGGGTGAACAAGTCAACTAATCGACATGAAGTACTGTCTCCCTTGCCTGAACAAAGATTGAACTTTTCGTTAGGGAATAGCGGTGTGAGATGTTCAAACGAGATGCGGTCGCGCACCTCATCGGGCAATAATCCATTTATGCGTTCTATCTCAATTAAAGCAAAGAACTTTTCACCCTCGCGCGGTATTTTAACCTTTCCTTCAACAACGTCACCTGGCTTGAGCCCATATTGTCTGATTTGGGCAGGAGATACATATATATCGTCAGGTGAAGCAAGATAGTTGTAGTCAGATGAACGAAGGAATCCAAAACCTTCAGGAACTATTTCGAGTACGCCACGTCCGTTTAGCAAATGGTCTGTAACCATTGGGACTTCTTCGTCAGAAGGCAGAGGTCGCTGTACGGAGGTAGGTTCGTAAGGTGCCGCTTGCCTATTATTCATGCCTCCTTGCATGAGAGGATCGTCCTTAAAACGATGGAATTTAGGACGATTGTTTATCATACCATTTTGCGAAGGCTGTTCAGGCGCAAAATTACGATTGTCGTAATAGTTAAATCGAGTGTCTGCTTGCGGAACTGCCAACTCGCTACCTTCAAAAATTATAGGGATATCTTTTGTAATGATAAAGTCCTCTTGGTTGTTCGGATTTTGAGTTTCCTTTTCCTTTACGGGTGAAACATGCTGATTTAATAATTGCGGCATTTTATTACCAAGCGTACGTTTCACCTCTTCCATGTCAAGCACATCGGGTGTTTGATGCATGGTAGCCGATGTTGCTCGCATTTGTTCTGCGACAAAATCTGGAACTTCATCGGTGATTGTGTTTACTTGTTGCTTATTGCTTTCAGTTACATGGTCAGATGAAGCATTGTCACCTTCGACTGATGCTGCTGAATTCTGCTCAACGCTCACATGTTCGTTTTGCCTTTGCATGGATTCTTGAGCAGCCTTAATTGCAGCCTCACGAGCAGCTATGTCAGCTTTTGAGGGGCGTCCGCGTTTACGTTTTGGCAATTCAATAGCAATGGGTTGTGGTGCATCAGTTGATGCCACATTTTCTTTATCATTGTTAGCTGCTTCTGCTGTTGTAAACAAGCCTTGTGAATAAGTCTCGTCATCATCTTTCTTAACGATACGGGGGCGGCCTTTACTTACTGAAGGTGTATTGGAGGCTGCAGCAATAATAGCTTGTGCGTCTAAAATAGCATAGGCCAAATCTTCCTTTGACTTTTTAGTTATATCTGTTAAGTTAAATTGTTCTGCAATAGCTTGCAATTCTGCCTTGCTTTTTTCAAGGAGTTGCTCTTTCGTTAAGTTTGCCATGTGTTGTTATGGAATTATTCTTATGAGGATAACAATATACTCATCTGCACAATTTGTGTAGATATGACTGAAGTCTATCCTCAACTAATGGTACGTTCGCACTCTCCATGTATAGGTAGCGCGATTGCATAACCTGACTAATAAACTTTTGTGATTGTTGTAAAGGTAATGAACGGACGTATGGAATTGAATAATAGATATTGTAAGATAACTGATTCCAAATAATGAATTACAAACTTGGTTGAATTCTTCTCTTTACGAGTAACGTCCTCTAATCTTTGGCAAAAGTAACAAATTATTTTCTTATACAAAAAGGGATATGTATAAAATCATTTGTTTTTTCAAAAAATATATAGGTTGAGCTGTTTAAAAAAGGATGGGGCTACTTG
>URDV01000184.1 GCA_900546605.1 uncultured Prevotella sp. | reverse complement strand
CTTGGCAAACTTACCTGTTAACCCGTTAACTTGTCAACTTGTTTACTAATTCCGCCAACGCGTTGGTATTTTTATAAAGATAAAAGATGGCGGCAACATATAATACAGAATTGTTGCAAAATCCTAAAACACGGATGATGGCTTTTGCTGAAATGGTGAAAGACTTAACTCCGCAACTTTATACACACATAAGGCGCATTGTGCAATATCATGATGATGCTGATGATGTATTACAAAATACGTTCATGAAAGCTTGGCTGGCGCTCGATGATTTTAGGGGTGACTGCCAAATATCAACTTGGCTCTATCGCATAGCGCTAAATGAGAGCTTAAGTTTATTACAGCGCACACATACGGATGAACGATTGAGTGACGAAGTAAATGAGGGGTGTGCACGCTCGCTTGAGGGTGATGCTTATTTTGATGGTGATGAATTAGAGTTGAAATTGCAAAAGGCTATAGCCTCTTTGCCTGACAAACAGCGCATAGTGTTCAACTTGAGGTACTTTGATGAGATGAAATATAGCGAAATGAGTAGCTTGCTCTCAACAAGTGAGGGTGCCTTGAAGGCCTCCTATCATTTAGCCGTAAAAAAAATAGAACAATATTTTGTCGAAAATGATTAAACTTTATCATAGTGAAAGCATCTAATAAAGTGTACTCAAAAATAATAACAGAATATGACCCATATAGATTTATCACAACGTGCCTCGTCGCATAATCCATTTATAACCCCTGATGGATATTTTGCCGATTTTGCACAAAATATGATGCAGAGAATAGTGCAAAGTGAACCTTGTGCTCATAACTCAATGCCTTTTGTTAGGTGGATTCCATGGTTAGGTGCAGCTTGTGTGGCTGCCTTGTTTTTACTGTTTGCGCATTTTAAACCCGAAACAACCCATACTTTGCAACAAGGTGAACACTTTGTGGCTAAGGGCGCAACAACTCATCCAACTGATGGCTATGATGAAGCTTATGATTACATAATGACTACGGATAATAAAGATTGGGCATATGGAAATGATTATTAAACAAATGATAGTATGCTTTCTTCTATTTATGATGGGAGGAACTTGCAGTTTACAGGCCGATAATAACCATCCCAATAATGAGCTGAAGACGCAGTGTGCAGGTCAAGGCGAGAAAGGCCCGCGTAATTTTAAACCAGAACAATTCCGACGCGACTTGATGGCTTTTGTGTCGCGTGCGGCTGGATTTACTGCAGAAGAGAGCAAGGTGTACTTCCCATTGTTCTTTGAAATGAAGGATAAGCAACGGAGTATAGAACATCAGAAAGGGCATGCTTTGCGCCAGGCTGCTCGGACAAATATGAATGAACGTGACTGCCAACGTGTGCTAAGGGAAATGGCTGCACTCAATGCCAAGTCGCAACGCATAGAAAAGCAGTTTATGGATCAGATGCAAAAGCGGTTGGGAGCTAAAAAATTGGTGAAAGCTATAAATGCCGATCGCGATTTTGGACGTAACTTTTTTAGAAAAATGACAAAATAATTGGGCACTTAGAAAAACGCTCTATATAGATTTTATAGACTCAAAAGATATTATTATATTTACACCCCAAAGTACACTCTTAAACATCCCTTGTTTTTGATAGTGTGCTTTGGGGTGTAATAGTGAGTAGGTGTTTAAAATTGTATTGAATTCCTACTAACGATGAGCTCCTATTTAAAATGCTTGCTTAGTCAAGCAAACTCAATAAAATTTTAAATTGTAGTATACGTGGATAATCCCCAAAAAGATTTGGCTTTAAAAATAATAGAGTCAACTGATACACATTTATTCTTAACAGGACGTGCGGGTACGGGTAAAACAACCTTTTTGCGACAGTTGCGAAAAGAATTGCCTAAGCGCATGGTTGTGCTTGCTCCTACAGGCATCGCAGCCATTAATGCCGAGGGAGTAACTATACATTCTTTTTTTCAATTATCATTTGCGCCTCACGTTCCTGGAATGAACTATGCTGAAAAGCGATCTTTTGCCATGTCAAAGCAAAAGATAAAGCTCATACAGAGTATTGATTTACTTGTAATAGATGAAATCAGTATGGTACGAGCCGATTTGCTGGATGCTGTAGATGAGGCATTGCGCAAATTTAGGCATGACCAGCGTCCATTTGGTGGAGTGCAATTGCTATTGATAGGTGATTTGCAACAACTCTCGCCCGTTATTAAGGATGAAGAGTGGGAGATGTTGCGCTCTTATTATGACACGCCTTATTTCTTTAGTAGTATTGCGCTGAAAAAAACTCATTATGTAACGGTTGAACTTGAAAAGGTTTATAGGCAAGGTGATAGCCACTTTTTGTCGTTGCTCAACGATGTACGCGAAGGCAATGCTTCAGCATCGGTGCTTGAACAATTAAATAAACAATATAAACCACAGTTTGTCCCGTCAAAAGCCGATGGCTACATACGCCTAGTAACACATAACTATCAAGCTCATGAAATAAATGCGCATGAGCTTGAAGTGCTGAATACTACCCCTTTTACTTTCAATGCTCAGGTGAAAGGCAAGTTTCCTGAAATGTCGTACCCTACAGATGCACAACTGGTAATAAAGCAAGGTGCACAAGTGATGTTTGTTAAGAATGATACTGACAAACAATACTTTAATGGCATGATAGGTGAGGTGGTTGAAGTGAACGATAAGGGCTTTAAGGTGCGACCTAACAATGACCCCCTAAAATTGATTGATGTTCAGCCCGAGGCTTGGCAAAATGCACGATATGGCCTTGATGAGAATACCAAAGAAATTAAGGAAATTGTTGAGGGCACATTTACGCAATATCCCGTGAAGTTGGCTTGGGCAATAACCATACATAAAAGTCAGGGACTCACGTTTGAGCATGTAATGATTGATGCTTCAAGGTCATTTGCTCACGGACAAACTTATGTGGCATTGAGCCGTTGCAAAACGCTTGAGGGCATTGTGCTTACATCGCCCATACCGCCTACTGCAATTATTGCTGACAAAAATATTGACGCTTTTAATGACGAAATGCGTAACCATGAGGTGACTGTTGACCAGTTGAACGTGTTGCGACAAGCATATAGCGTGAACCTGTTAACCTATTTGTTTAGTTTTGAAAAGGAACGTATAGCCTTGGCTGCTTACACGCGTTTAATGCAAATGAAATTGTCTGGCTTTTATGCTGAAACTATTCGTACCTTTGAACAGGGATTAAAGGCTTTTGACTTGAGTGTGGTGAATGTGGCGGGGCGCTTTCATGGACAATATCAGCAAATATTGGCCAATAATGGCGGAAGCATAGAGGATGCTCTACTGCAAGAACGCATAAAGAAGGGGGCTGTATACTTTGATGATCAGTTGCAGAAGTTGTATGAACTTGTTACTTCGGTGGTGCTTGATATTGATAATGCAGAGCTGCGCAAGCAATTAAATAAGTCAAGAACTGAAGTGTTAGAGCTGGTGTTGATGCATTCAAAGTTGTTGGCTTATGTGGTGGACGAAGGTTTTAGTGTTAGCCAATTTTTGCATCAGCGAGCTAAGTCGTTGCTTGAAATGGATGATAAGAAAACGGGGGCTGCCACATCGCGTTCACGTAAGAGCCATGCAGAGGAACCTAAATATACGGTACCTGCAGAAGTGAAAAATGCAGAGCTCTATTATCGATTAAAAAAATGGCGCGTAGAGCGTGCTGAAGAACTTCATTTGTCAGCCTACGTGGTGCTTAACACTAAGGCTATGATGTCAATAGCTAATTATGTACCTGATAATGTTAAGAAACTTTCAAAAATACCCTACTTTGGTAAAACGAGTATGCAAAAGTTTGGGGATGAAATATTGGACATCATAGGTATATACTTAGATGATAAAAAAGCGGGGCGCATAAAGTCAGAAACGGTTGTGAATAGTATAAGCCGTGAGGGAGAAAGTACATATGACACAACTTTGCGACTCTTTAAGGATGAACATCGTTCAGCATCGGAGATTGCTGAAATGCGTGATTTGAACGTGGGGACTATTATGTCGCACTTAGAACGTTGGGTTGATGCGGGTAAAATAGCTTTTGAACAGGTGGTAGATGCAGAACATTATCGTCGCATAAAGACATATTACGAGCAGCACCCTGAAGCTAAAAAACAACCTTTGAGCGAAGTCCGACGTGAAATAGGCGATGATATCTATTACGCAGAGATAAATTTGACTTTGAATAAACTCAAGAAATAAAAGGAATGAAAAAAGGAAAGCATACAATACTATTTATATGTTTGGGCAATATATGTCGCTCTCCTGCAGCTGAAGGCATTATGAAGGCTATTGTGGCCAAAGCGCAGAAAGAGGATGACTACAGCATCGATTCTGCGGGCATAGGAGGTTGGCACGTAGGGCAATTGCCTGATAACCGAATGCGTAGGTGTGGAGCAGAACATGGATATTGTTTTGACAGTAGGGCTCGTCAATTTTGTCGAACTGATTTTGATCGTTTTGATACAATTGTGGTGATGGATAATGATAACTATCGCGACATTACTTCAATGGCTGCTACTGCCTTGCAGAAACAAAAGGTGGTTCGAATGGCTGACTACTTACAATCGCATAGTGAATATGCTATTGTTCCTGATCCTTATTATGGTGATGAGTCTGATTTTGAATTGGTGATAGAATTGCTGGAGGATGCTTGTGATGGTTTGTTTAAAGCAATTGAAAAGGTGGACTGACTTTTACCACTTTGGTAGATAATCCTTCGAGGCTTGTCTTATAGGAGCGTTATGTTCATTCTGAGGTAAGTAACACATCGGAATAACTCAATCTAACCCGTTGGCGGAATTTCAGGTTAACGGGTTAACAAGTTGACAGGTTAACAAGTAAGTAT
>URDV01000183.1 GCA_900546605.1 uncultured Prevotella sp. | reverse complement strand
TATGAGACAACTTTTTACATTTAACTATCACATCTTGAGGACGTTACACACGAAAATTGGACGCGTTAAGTATTCCGATTTTGAACACCCTACCTGTTAACCCGTTAACTTGTCAACTTGTTTACTAATTCCGCCAACGCGTTTTACATTCCTAAAATACACTTTCAATGCAAAAGAAATTTGAACATCCACCTACTCTTCACTTGTTAGCCTTGTTTAGACTCCATTTTGCACACATTAAACACCATTTATTGTCCAAAAATTCTGCAAAGTGTTCCAAACATCCATTGATTTGATTTTTATGTTTACAAAACAGCAACAAATAAAAAACTTTTCGCACCTTTGCATGACATAGGCGTGTACTAAAACAAGCCACATACACCATCATATAATGAGTGGAGTTTCATTACATTCTTCACAAGTCAAGATGATGCAAGGCTTACACACCACACTGAAGTCGTCTAAACTTTTATGAAGTTCAAAAATTGCCTCAAAATAAAGGTAAAGATTGAATTTAGAAGAAATAAAAGTTTAAACATAATCATCGTCAGAAAAGTTTAGACGATTTCACTATACAATCCTAACTTAACAACCTTTTTTACATAGAAATAACATGATAGAACCTGCTAAGGGAAAATTAGGCGTAATGTGCGTTGGTTTAGG
The DNA here is from genome assembly GCA_900546605.1 of uncultured Prevotella sp. Classification (GTDB taxonomy): domain Bacteria; phylum Bacteroidota; class Bacteroidia; order Bacteroidales; family Bacteroidaceae; genus Alloprevotella. The sequence continues at coordinate 4,283 of URDV01000183.1, read as the reverse complement.
CGCTGTTACCACTACATTCATTACAGGTGTGCTAATGGCACGTAAAGGCTTGGCCAAACCTGTAGGGTCAATGACTCAGTATGACAAGATTCGCGTAGGTCGCGGTAAGGACAAAAAGTACTTGCACTATGGCGAGATTGTACCACTCACATCGCTCGACGACATGGTGTTTGGTGCATGGGATGTATATCCTGCCAATGCTTATGAGAGCGCCTTGAATGCTGAAGTGCTGCGCGATCGCGACATTGAACCCGTACGTGATGAGTTAAAGGCTATTGTGCCCATGAAGGCCGCGTTTGACAAGAACTATGCCAAGCGTTTGGATGGCAACAACGTAAAAGATTGCCCTACACGTTGGGACATGGTTGAAGCTTTGCGCGAGGACATCCGCCGCTTTAAAGCCGAGAATCATTGCGACCGCATTGTAGTTATTTGGGCTGCCTCTACCGAAATATACGTACCCGTAGACGAGCAGATTCATGGTTCGCTTGCTGCCCTTGAAGCAGCCATGAAGGCTAACGACTGCGAACACATTGCCCCATCCATGTGTTATGCCTATGCCGCATTGGCTGAGGGTGCTCCCTTCATTATGGGTGCCCCCAACACTACGGTTGACATTCCTGCCATGTGGGAGATGGCCGAAAAAACCAAAATGCCCATTGCAGGTAAAGACTTTAAAACAGGCCAAACACTTGTTAAGTCGGGTTTTGCTCCCATCATTGGTACACGCTGCTTAGGTTTGAGCGGATGGTTCTCAACCAACATTTTGGGCAACCGCGATGGTCTTGTGCTTGACGAGCCTGCTAACTTCCACACCAAAGAGGTGTCAAAGTTATCCACTCTTGAGAGCATACTTGAAGCTGACAAGCAACCCGACCTTTACTCCAACTACTATCACAAAGTTCGCATCAATTACTATCCCCCTCGCAACGACAACAAGGAGGGATGGGATAACATTGACATATTTGGTTGGATGGGCTACCCCATGCAAATCAAAATCAACTTTTTGTGCCGCGACTCTATTCTTGCAGCGCCCTTGTTGCTCGACCTTGTGTTGCTCTCAGACCTTGCAGCCCGCAAGGGACGTTATGGCACACAGCGCTTCTTGAGTTTCTTCCTCAAGAGTCCTATGCACGACTACACTGAAGGTGAGGTACCCATTAACCACCTCTTCCAACAATACGTTATGCTGAAAAATGCTATCCGCAAGATGGGTGGCTACGAAGCTGACGAAGAAATTGACTAATCACTACTTGCCAATTGGCCGATGTGGCAATTTGCCAATGTTAAGGGATAAAGCTAATGCAATGAAACACAACGATTAAATTACATGGCCTGTCCTTTTACAACATTAGCAAGTTGCCACATTTATTTTGCCCATAGCCATCATCATGGCAAGTTGCAACCCACTTGTTCTCTGCCCCACTACACCCATTGCAGTCTACCCACTGTTACAAGAGTGTATTACGGCAACAAGGCATTCATAAACATACATAATGAAACGACTTCTCTTACTTTTAACACTACTCATGGCATGTGTTACGACATGGGCACAGAACACCCTGTCGGGCACTGTTGTTGACTCAAAAACAGGCGAGAAGCTGCCCTTCGTCAACGTGGTTTATACCAACGGAGGCGGCACACAAACCGACTTTGATGGCCACTTTAAGTTACCATTTAAGGCAGGTCGCTTGCGCTTTTCAGTAATTGGTTATGAAACCAAAACCATTACGGTAAAGGCGGCAGGCGATTCACTCGTTTTCAAAATTGATGCCATGGAGAAGTCGCTCGGCACAGCCGAAGTTACGGGCAAAAAAACAAAATACTCGCGCAAAAACAACCCTGCTGTTGAACTCATGCGCAAGGTTATTGCAGCCAAAAAGGCAAGCGACCTACACACACACGATTATTATAGCATTGACAAATACTCTAAAATAACCTTTGCCTTTAACGATGTTACTGACAAAATTTTTGAAGAGGGTAAATTCAAGAAATTTCCTTTTTTAAAGGACCATGTTGAAGTGTGTAACGAAACGGGCAAACTCATTCTTCCCATTTCAGTTGACGAGACAGTAACACGCCTTATATATCGCAAGAATCCTAAAACCGAAAAGAGCATCATATTGGGTCAACGCTCAAACGGCATTAACGACTTGCTCAATACGGGCGACATAGTCAACACCATGTTAAAGGATTGCTTTACCGATGTTGACATTTACAAAGACGAGGTACGCTTGTTGCAATATCCCTTTACCAGTCCTATATCGTCGCGCACTGCCATCAGTTTTTATCGTTACTTTATTGTCGACACGGTGATGGTTGACAACAAAGACAAATGTATACAAGTTGACTTTACCCCCAACAATGCCCAAGACTTTGGTTTTTCGGGCAGTCTCTATATCATGGCTGATAGCACCTATCGTGTACGCAAGGTCGACATGGGCATACCCGTGCGCAGCGATGTAAACTTTGTTGAACGCATGCGCATCATACAAGAGTTTGCCCACTTAGCCACGGGCGAGCAAGTGCTCACACGCGACGACATGTTAGTTGAGCTTAAAATAGCCAAATTCTTGCATAAGTTCCAAGTAAAGCGTTCTACTGAGTACAGCAACTTTGCCTTTACCCCTATACCCGACAAAACATTTAAGTTTAAAGGCGAAACACTCACATCTGCCAATGCTCAAATGCAAGACGAAACCTTTTGGCAAGAACATCGTGCCGACTCGCTCACACGTAGTGAGAGTTCAATGAAGCAGTTAATACGCAAGCTGGAGCAAGTAAAAGGCTTCAAACCTGTGTTGTGGGTAGCCAAAGCTTTTATTGAGAACTTTGTTGAAACCAGTGTTAACCCTGACAAGCCATCGAAGGTAGATATTGGCCCTATCAACACCACGATTACACAAAACTTTGTTGACGGGTTGCGTCTGCGTGCCTCAGCACAAACCACAGCCAACTTTAACAAGCACTTGTTTTTAAAAGGTTACATAGCCTATGGTTTTAAAGACGAGAAGTGGAAAGGCATGGGCGAGGTAACCTATTCGTTCAACAAAAAGGCTTATTTACCACGCGAGTTCCCTGTTAACAACTTAACGTTTAACTACTCACGCGATGTAATGTCACCATCAGACAAGTTTTTGCCTACCGACAAAGATAATGTGTTCACGTCATTTAAGTGGACCACGGTGAACCACATGATGTATTACGAAACCTACAAGCTATTGTGGGACCGTGAGTGGGCCAACGGACTCCGATTTAATGTGCAAGTGCGCACCTCAAAAGATACACCGACGGGACATCTATTTTACCAAACTTTGCATGGTGGCCCTGCCAGCAATGACGCATCGCTCAACCTACCCTACATTCGCACCTACGACCTGAGCATGGGTCTTCGTTTTCAGCCTGGTGTAACATGGATAAACACCAAACAGCGCCGCATTGCTGCTAACAATGATGCTCCTATCTTTACTCTCAACCACACCACGGGTCTTTACAACTTTGGGCGTGCCGACTATAACTACAACTTAACTGAGGCAAGCATTTACAAACGCCTTTGGTTAGCCTCATGGGGCAAGATGGACTTTATGGTGCAAGGTGGTGTGCAATGGAACAAAGTACCCTTCCCCTTGCTCATCATGCCAGCAGCCAACTTGTCATACATTATGGAGGATAACACCTTCAACCTGATTGACAACATGGAGTTTATGAATGACCGCTATGTTTCGCTCATGTACTCGTGGGACTTGAATGGAAAAATATTAAATCGTATTCCACTCATCAAAAAGCTCAAATGGCGTGAATACATTGGTTGCAATGTACTTTGGGGCACACTCACTCAAAAGAACGACCCCACACTTGAGCGCAATGCCAACGATAGTCGTTTGCTTTACTTCCCTGGCAACTGGGGTGCAAACGGGTTAGTAACGCAGTCACGCCCAATGGATAAAAAGAAGCCTTATGTTGAAGTAGTAGCAGGCATTCACAACATATTCAAGATTTTCCACATTGAATATGTACGCCGCCTTAACTACATTGAACCTGGCACACAGAAGTGGGGCATTCGTGGCATGTTCCGTCTCACATTCTAAACACGGGCATTAGCGCCACCTACGATAAAAATTACATCACTGTGCATTTAAAGCAGCACTCCAATAGTTACCCAAACTATTGGAGTGCTGTTTTATTTCCATATATTGTTGTCCGGTAAAAGTCTAAAGCACATTGTAATAATGCTTTTGCCCTTACAGGTAGGGTGTTCAAAATTGGCATCAAAAACGAGACCA
>URDV01000182.1 GCA_900546605.1 uncultured Prevotella sp. | reverse complement strand
TTCAGACGTGTGCTCTTCCGATCTGCATCAATTTGATAATTCCAATCACAACCTTTTTCTCCTTGTCTTGCTATGGCTTCTGATACATAGTAGATGCTTCTATTTTTAAAGTAAGGCTGTGATTTATTCTGCATTTCTACGATAATATTCTCATTGGAATCAGTTTCGCAATAAATATCGTAAATAAGCGAACGATCATCTTCAAACAGTGCGGGTTGCTCCTTGTCCAGAAACGTAATGTTGGTTATACATCTCTCGCCAAGCAACAAACTATTCAGAAAATCTATAATCAATGGCTTGGATATTTCTTGTCCAAATATTCTCTTAAACCCTATGTCTGTAAACGGATTAATAAACTTTGCCATAACCAAATTCTTTTGATGATTTATTGACGCAAATATAATGTTTTTTTTACACTCTATTTATAATTAGGTGTTCAAAAATATTTTTTCACGACTATTGTCTTTTCATTTCTATAGTTTGTGGCAAAGATGGCTACCTTAAGTAATGGTAAAAAAACAACTTGAGCATTTTTTGACTTCTCATCGGTCGTGCAGTTCGCTACACTCCCTCTTCAATGCCCCAAAACGCTTCAAAAATAAAGGTAAATTTTGGACTTCATAAAAGTTTAGACGACTTCTACTAAAAATCAAAAGAAGTCTATACCTATTCATAATAAAAAACGCCGAATGTATGACATGCCTTCAAAAAGCATTTTTGAGTACATGCATACATTCGGTAAAATCAATATAAACTGGAAAATAGTTGGATTCAACCCTTTAAATTAAGCCTTCACATCATCGGGCAGAATTGGCATTGCCCCTGCTTGTGTACACACATAAGCACTTACACGTACTGCACGTGCGTGTGCATCACGAATAGGCATGCCTTCAATCAGTGAAGCTACTAAGGTGCCTGTAAATGAATCACCAGCTCCAATAGTATCGCTCACCTTCACTTTTGGGGTTTCAAGGAACGATGTGCCACCCAAAGGACAATCGTCAGTAGCAGGTGTAAAGATGTAACTACCATTTTCGCCACAAGTGAGAATCACCATGTTGAGATTATAAGTTGTAAGTAGCACACGTGCCTTGGCCTCAAGGTCGGTACCTTGCAAGCCAAACAATCGTGCCACAATCACCAATTCTTCATCATTAATTTTCAGTACATTGGCACGCTGAAGCGACTCAGTTATAATCTCTTTGGTGTAAAAGTTTTGACGCAAATTGATGTCAAATATTTTATATTGTCCTGGACCATCGGGCACTGTGTCAACAAACTGTAATATGCTCTTTTGTGAACACTCACTGCGTTGTGCCAATGATCCCCAACAAACAGCTTGAGTTTGACGAGCTACATCCTCCATTTCAGTGGTAAAGGGTATATTATCCCAAGCCACATTATCGGGGAAGGTATAATGAGCCACACCCGCTTCATCTATTTCGGCTATTACTGTGCCCGTAGGCTGTGGCAGCGAAGGCATAATGCTTTGCAAATTACGTTGTGCAAACACCTTACGTGTTTCACGTCCCAAGTCGTCATATCCTATAGCTGACACCACGCGAACGGGTAGTCCGAACTGCGACACATGAAAAGCAAAATTTGCAGGTGCGCCACCTATTTGTTTACCACTTGGGAGCACATCCCATAGCACTTCGCCAAGACCAATTACGTATTTCATTTTGTGTAGATTGTAAAAAGGGTTGTTATGAAAGATGATGTTATTTTCGTTTTATCGTTTGATTTTGAAGCAATAGAATACTAAGTAAACTACCGCTACAGCCATTACAATGACAGCCCCACTTTGGCTACAAAGTGCGTCACTTGCATAGCCCATGGCAAGCGGTATGATAGTACCACCAAATAGCCCCATAATCATCAAGCCCGACACTTCGTTCTTTTTGTCTGGACAAGCCTTGAGTGCTTGTGCAAAGGTGATGGGGAAAATGTTTGAGTTGCCAAAACCAACCAGTGCTATGCACACATACAAGGCCATTTGGTTGTGCAATGCCAAGAAACCTACCATAGCCACCGCCATCATTGCCACACTGGTAGCAAAAAAGGTGCGTTCACTCACCTTGCGCAAAATGAATGAGCCCAAAAAGCATCCCGCTGTGCGGAATATAAAGTAAAGGCTGGTGGCAAAACCTGCCTCAGCTAAGGTTAAGCCCAAATGTTCTTGCAATAGTTTGGGAGCCGTAGTATTAGTTCCCACGTCAATGCCCACATGGCACATTATTGATACGAAGCAAATAAATATGAAAGGCTTGCCCAACAACTTAAAGCAATCGCCAAAACCTGAAGCACGATCAACAGGTTCTTCGTCAATAGGCAAGGCTGAAAGCATGATTGTAGCAAAAATAGCTATCACCATGTAAATGGGGAACAAAATGCGCCATCCCAGTCCAAAAGCATTACCACTGACTCCCCAAGCTGCAATGATAGGGGCAAGAAATGAAGCTATAGCCTTAACAAACTGACCAAAGGTGAGTACACTCGATAAGTTTCCACCACGAACCACCGTGCTCAACAAGGGGTTGAGCGAAGTTTGCATAATAGCATTACCAATGCCTAAGAGCGAAAAGGATATGAGCATGAGCATATACCCATCGCCAAACAAAGGCAGCAATAACGATGCAAAAGTAACTATAAGACTGACAACGACTGTGCGGCGTCTACCTATTTTGTTCATCAGCACACCCGTTGGTACACTAAATATTAAGAACCAAAAGAAAACGAGCGAAGGAAACAAGTTTGCCTGAGCATCGGTTAATGAGAGGTCGGCCTTCACATAATTGGATGCTATGCCCACCAGGTCAACAAATCCCATGGCAAAGAAGCAGAGCATCAACACGCTAATAACTATATTTTTTGATTTCATGAAAAGTGGCTTTTAAATATATGCAATTTGTGTAAACAAACTGAATGGTGAATAATAACTACTTTTGGTACGTAACGGGTTGGCAAGTCTATTGCCTTAACATTGGTTATTCTTGCCAACCCATTTACTTTTAGTCATAGTTGAACTCTGACGTTTATTACTTAAGCTTCCACACCTTAGCCCCACTTACCTTGCCACCGAAGAAGTGGAGTTGGTTGTAAGGTTCGTTGGGGAATACAAGATTGGTCATGGCAATGCGTCCACCATCAACAAATAGTTCAACCGACGATTTGTCAACAAACAACTGCACGTGGTGTACATCAGCCTTTACAGGCACAGGAGCCCAAGTTCCCATAGCGAATGCATTTTTATAGTCAACACTAAGTGTTTTATAACGTTTCAAGCTCTCTGCGTTATCAAGCTGGTGTGGCTCAACTTTTTTGCCAAAATCAGTAATTCCACTCTCGGCACGATCCATTACAAAGCGTTGTTGTTTTACGTCATAATAAACACTCACCTTTTCACCCTTGCTATTAAGCAATTCAACACCACACTTGTCTGCATCGGTGGCCGAAAGGTCAAAGTCAAGTTCAAAAGCACCATCGTTTGCAAAGTCCACGTTCTTTTCGCCTTCAAAAGCACCTAAGTCTTTGGTCTCAGCACGCAAAGCCTCTGTTTCCTTAACAGGTGCAGCGCTCACCATGAGGTGGCCATTGTCTGCCGTATAAAGTTTCAAATCGCGAGGCAAAGCATTCTGCGAGCGGAACTGCTGTGTCGGTGTTAGGTTAGCATACTGCCAATTGCTCATCCAAGGCATAGCAATAACGCGGTCGCCTGTGTTTGAATAAGTTACAGTAGCATAATGATCCTTACCCCAGTCAAGCCACTTCACGTCAGTAGGAGCGGTGTCGCACGTAAACTTATGGCCATCAAAGTTGCCCACAAAGTACATGGTGCCGCTACCACCATAAACAAAGCCAGGGTTAATGTTAACAATCATCACCCACTTCATGTTCTGTTTGTTACCATCAACAGCCATGTGCATAAAGTCAGGACATTCAAACTGATTGGGTTGAGGGCCAAAACCTGCCCCCCATTCGCTCATATACTGCCACTTTTTCAAGTCCTTCGACTCATAAAAGCGCATATTCTTATCAGCACTTACTATCATCACCCATTTGTTTTCGGGTGCATACCAAAATACTTTAGGGTCTCGGAAGTTCTCTAATCCATCAAAGGGAGTTACCACGGGGTTACCCTCGTATTTTGTATAGGTGCGTCCATTGTCAAGGCTATAAGCCAAGCACTGCTGTTGGCGCTGATGTCCAGGAGTAGTGTTCTTGTGTGAGGTGTAAAAGGCAATAATGGCATCCTTGCCAAAGCCTGCCGAGTTATTATGGTCAACCACGCATGAGCCTGAAAAAATGTGTCCCATTGTGTCGCGTGCAATAGCAGGTTGCTCATGCGTCCAGTGCACAAGGTCCTTCGACACTGAGTGTCCCCAATGCATATTGCCCCACACCGATCCATAAGGATTATATTGGAAGTAAAGGTGATATTCGCCATCCTTATACACCAAGCCATTGGCATCGTTCATCCAACCATAAGCGGGTGTGTGGTGATAAACAGGACGAAACTTTTCGCGATTAGCCGTGTCAAACGTATCAGCCAATTCAATGTGTTTCCAAGCGACAGCATTGCGTGCAAGGCCCTTCACTACCAACGAGTCGGTAGCAGCTCCTTGATGCAAGGGGAAAGGCACCATATAGTCAACTTTGTTAACAGCTAAGCGCACATCCATGGGGGTGCCATTGAGCATTACTTGTGCCTCGGGTTGAGTCTCCTCAATAGGCAACAGTGCATATTTCGGAGCATCCTTTATATTAATAACAGTGAGCGTGTCGCTCGGTTGATTCAGTGTGAATGTGCCTTGGTTTGAAGCACATGAGGCCATTAAGGCTGCGGTGAAAAGAAATGATATAGCTTTCATGAGAAAATAGATTTTATATGAGTGTAACGCGTTGGCGGAATTAGTAAACAAGTTGACAAGTTAACGGGTTAACAGGT
>URDV01000181.1 GCA_900546605.1 uncultured Prevotella sp. | reverse complement strand
CCGATCTAGCTTAGGTTCTACGTAGATGGCACAAAGAGGGCTCACATTCCATGAACCACGCAACGAGGCATCGACACCAACAAAGGTTTTGCTATCATGTTGTCGTCGTGCAAGGTTAAAGCCCAATCCGCCTGTAAACTCAAACAAGCGATCTTTGCGATAGCCTGTAAAGGCGTTGGTGAAATTGAACAAGTAATCGGCTCCAACAGACAAGTTGTCGCAGCTACCATCTTCGCTATAGCGCGTTTTGCCAATTTGTCCCCACAAACGTGCACCATGTAGTGGAGAAAACCACCGTCCAATGCCCACGTAGGCTTGTGGACGCATATACTTAAAGGCATGGCGCACGGCAGTACGTGTAACGTTAACATTAAGTCCGCCAGCCGTTTCAATAAAGATGTGGTCGTGCCATTGCCCCGCTACAAAGTCGTCGTTAAAGCGTACGGCCTGATGGTAGTCGGAGTTGTAGGTGTAAGCAATACCAACGAGGAGCGAGGGTACGCAGTCGAGGCTACCTATGCTATTGTCGCTATTTACAAAATTCTTGTTGTATAAGTCGACACGTGGCTCAGCAATCAAACTCAACTCTTTAGCCACTCGCACGTTGGCTTGCAAACCGCCGCCAAGCCCCCAAATGCCATGGTTCTTGTTGTTAGACGAGGCATAGCTAAAGCTAACGCCAGCAACACCATTCACCCACCAACGTCGGGTTTCGTCAACCCCGCCAAACAGATTGTGAAGGTTAAGCATATAGTCCAACTGTCCGCCTAAGGCAGTAGCTTTTGGGTTATTATCCTGTTTAATGGTAGAGGCATAGCCTGTGAGTCGGAGTGCATTATAGTCGTTCATCCATCGTCCTACGCTAAGAGCAGCTCTTACGCCCGCATTATGTTTCCATGTACTGGGGTGAGCGTTGCTTAGGAAGGTGGGGCCCCCCATTAAATCAACGAATAGGCCATTTTTGAATTTCTTATTTTGGGGCGAATTATCTTTGCCATACTTATGTGCTCGTTCCTCAGGTGTAAGCAGTCGGTAGCCTACTCCTGCCATGATGCTTGCTGTGGGACGAAAGTTGCGCCAAGTATCAGAGAGAGTGGCATTTTTGTGCAGCACGCCCAATCGCGGTTCAACATAAATGTAGGTGTAGGGCGAAAAAGCATATTGGCCGCGCAAGCCAAGGTGTGCGCCCCAGCCCGTTTTGCTAACACCACGATTACGTGCATATGTAACGTCAACCCCCGCTACGCCATAAAGTTCAAAAGGTCGTGGTTGTGGGTAACGTGTGTGGGCAATAGCCGTAAGGTTCATTAAATAGTCGAGTGTAAAGTTGCCAAACTTAACATCATTTTCGCCCATGCGATACACGCCAGCATTTACGCCCAATCGTAGTCCATGTTCAGGCGTAATAAAGTCGCCTATTGCCCCGTTAGCTTGTGCGCCAAACTTAAAGTTATGTGTTCCAGTAACGTTAAGTCCAGCCCCCAGTTCGGTAAATAGGTGGTCGCCCAGTCTTTTGTGTTCATAATGCTTTGTTACGTTAGGTCGTTGTAGCATATACTCAAGCGCACTCTTTTGCAAATGTGGCACAGAATCGTTTTGTGCCTGCATGGTGCAAGGACTTGAGAGTGCCAGTAGGCAACACATGCTGGCAGCTTTGAGACTTTTAGCTCTCCCCTTTATGTTGTAGCACATATTTTGTGCAGCGTATCTATCTTTCATCTTTTTAGTCCCTCTTTGCGGTTCTTTAATTCCTTAATGCAATCCATCTCGTTCACGTCGGCATCATTTTCAGCCACATGAATGAGCGATGGGTCAAGTTCAAGTGCCTTCTTCAGTTCCTTGTTGGCTTTAAAGGCCGTGTTAGAGTCGTTTGAACGATTCAAGCAAACAGCCTTTAGGTAATGCGTAGTGGCATCGTCGTTGGTCATTTCCATGGCTTTGGCTAAAGCCTCGTCATTCTTTTTCATAGCCAGCAACATGACAACTTGGTTACGCAAACTCGTTTGAGCTATTGTAGCGTAGCTTTGTTGGTAGCGTCCCATGAAAGCATTTGTTACAGCCAATAGCAAGCGGGTGTCGTCGGTTTCGGGCACATATTCAGCCAAGGAGTCGGCAGCCAAATACTCATTGTTGGCAAGCAAGGCCACCATTTGGTTTTGGTTCACCACAGCAGGTGCCTTTTTCCCTGCAAACTTGCGCAACAAGTCAGGGTCGGGACATCCGCGCTTTGTTAAGAGAGCCGAGAGGTCGTTAGCTGCCACCATAAACGAGGGTGAAACCTCTAGGGCTTGACGTAGTATTTTTTCGCGTACAGAGTCGTTGGGCTCGCTACGGTAAAGGCGGAAGAACTCGTAGTTAGAAAGTTTTTTATAATCCTTTTTATAGAGTTCTTTAATTTCGTCGAGCGTTAGGTTACGGAAAATAGAATAGTTCATGGTGTAGCCTACCGAGCGCAACATAGGCAGATATTTGCTTTGCAACAACGTTTGGTAAAAAGGTAATTGCTTGATGTAGCGTCCCGCAGCATCCGTTTTGTAGCGTTTAATGATGCTCTCTAATTTATCGGCCTCGTTGTTAAGACTATCCTTGCGCATGAGTTTCACCACGTCGCTCCAAGGTGCCACAGAGGCATTTGAGCTAAACTTCATGTGGCTACGAATGTTGTCGGGTATTTGTGAGCGAAAGTAGTTAATGGCATACTTCATGCGTCGCTCGGCCAATGACAAGTTGGAGACATAGCGGCCATCGGGCGATGATGTTCCATTAATGCTCAAGGCCTGAATGGTGGCATCTTGTGTGGCTGCAATGTCTTGCACTTGTTGTTGCAACTTTTTGATTTCTATCACGTTATGTGCATCGTTGGGGTCAAATTTATCTTTGCCAATCGGAAAACGTAAATCGATGTTACCCTTGCTATCACGTAGCTGCGGAATGGCTTTGGGGTAGAGTGCTTCATCCGTTACTTGTGAAGCCCCAAACGAGTAGTCGAGCCAACGCATAGGGTTAATTTTACCCTTTGAGGTTATAATGGTGTCGCGAAACACAATGTTATTGTAGTCTTCAATAGCAATAAAAGTAACAGCTTGGAAGTTGTCGTTAGGATTTTTAACGTACAAGGAGTCCATATACATAAATGCATCACGCTTATCAATTTTTTTATCGCGCAGGCTATCATTTTTTACCATTACATATTGTGCCAATGGGTCACCATTTTTGCCATTCATGTTAAAGCCATACATGCGATCCTGAGTTTGGTGATATTCAGGCGCATCATACACCATGGGGCGTAAAATGGTTTCGCTCTTACGTGTGTAGTTGTTAAAGATGCGTTGCACCACTAAGCGACGGTCATGTCCAAACATTTTTGACGGAATGCCAATAACGTTTTTAAAGTAAACCATGTTACCCACCACCTCCATAGGTGTCGGTTCAATAATGATTTTATTCACAATGCGTTTTGCCACCGTTTCAGCCGTGCCCAATGACACGTCAATCATGGTAAGTCGCACAGTTAAGCTATCGCGTCCCTTTAGTTTAATGGTTTGAGTTTCGGCTCCCGTCATCGAAAAGCGCAACGATGTGTTTGAGTGCACACTAATGGCAAATCGTCCATCACCATCGGTTTGAGCCACCAGTCGCTTCATTTCCATATCGGTTACATTCACAAAGGCCAAGGGTTCCCCATTTGTGCCGTCAAGCACTTTACCTGTGACACGTATAATCTCTTGTGCCGTTGCACCTAAGGTCATAAAAAGCCCTAATAGCAGCAAAGTTATCGCCTTGTAGCTCATGCTGGGTGCATTTGAAAATAATAAACTTTTAAGCTTGTTCATCAAAAAAAGTGCTATTTGATTATGTAAACAAATGAAACGCCCAACTTAAGGGGGGCAAACTTAATGCTTGATTTCGTTTCTTTAGGTTCAGCCTCGTATGCTGCGTGGTTTAAGTCGCGTACGTGTAGAAGTCCTACTCCTGCTGTTGCTTCTAAGCTCCAATGTCGGCCTAAGACAAAAGAGTAGCCATATGTTACGCCTCCACCTATGGCAGTTCCTTTATACACCTTATTTTTTAACGTAACGTCATAATCAGTCCCCATGCCCATTAAGCCAACAAAGTGCCCTGCTTGTGGGCGTATGCTGAACCAATATCTCACTTCGGGTGTAACGGCCACTACGCGTGAGTTGAGTTTTGAACCCACCTTTAGCTTATTGGCTAATCCTTCAATACCTAATGTAAAATGTCTGTTAAGTCTGAATTCAGCACCAATGTTTGGGGTTGCGACAGCCCAATATAAAGCATTGGTTTTAACTGAAATGCGTTGTGCGTGTGCCGATAGGCTCATTGCGCCCATTACGGCCACTATGCTGTAATGTTTTAGCTTTTGGAGTTCCAATCTCATAATAAGTGTACTTTATCTTAAATTTTAGTACTGCAAAAATAATTAAATATTGTAGGAAGAACTTAGGCTAATAGTTTTTTTTGCTAATACTTATGAAATAGGATAAGTTTTGTCCTATAATTTGTAAGGTGAAGGTTGAAAAAGGTGTAGTCAGAAAATAAAAAAACATGCCCCCTTCCTTTTTATAACACAAAGCGATAGTTTTTGTAGTCGTCAGCTATGTGCAGGGGCATAGTGTTAGTTGGGGTAAATTACCGCTTAGCGCGTATGACATAAATTACATATTGGTTCTCATATATAGGACATATTTTTATTTATTGCTTCTATATAACAAAGTTCAAATATCATCTTTGTTATTATCTCAACTTGTTTGCCATTTTGGCAAAGGGGGAACTGTCCGTTAAAATGTGTACCTTTGTTCTCATAGTTACTGAGGTTAAACGGGCTGCATTCCAAACGAGGAATCCAGCCCTAATTTTCGGTCGAAAGCTTTTAGCGCACAGCAATAAATTTAAATACCGCTTTTCGGAAATATTGACTTATTAAATAGACGT
>URDV01000180.1 GCA_900546605.1 uncultured Prevotella sp. | reverse complement strand
CACAATGTATTGAAAAACACTATAACTGAAGGCTTTCCTTGTAAAGTGGTATTGCTAACGACCATACCATTGGATGTTGTTACTGAAAATTGTGGTAACTTCTGCCCTACTTTTACTACATCCGTATCACGTGTCATCTGCTCAACTTTGCCTAAGCACGAACACATTGTGACAAGTGTAGTAAACAAAATCAAGATGAATTGTTTCATAATGCAAATGTACAAATAGTGAGGGGCTTATCACGGCCTTTTCTGTATTTTTTTCAATAATCTAAAAAAAAACATGATTTTTTTGTTACAAAAAGCCTTACTTTGCGTTACACTAATAAAGCAAGGGCTTTAAAGGTAAGCCAACAAATGTGATGACAGCACTCTGAAGGTTCAAATGCATACCCCCTACAGGCCCAACATTCCTTACAACAACGCTACAACATGAAAATAAGACTTTCAACATGACTGATACAGCATCACAAGGTTCTGTATTGAACGCTTTTCAGCGCATGAAAATGCGACTCCAACACATGGCTGAACGCTTGACTGGTAACAGCGAGGATGCTGAGGATGCTTTGCAAGATGCCTTTGTACGGTTATGGGTGAAACATGACAAAATCACATCTGACGATGAAGCTTGCGCTATAATGTCGACCACAGTACATAATTTGAGTATTGATGAATTACGACGAAAGCAACACATCGATAGGGTTGACATTAATGACATCACCCTCAACACGCAAAACCTTTGCGACGACAACGAGCAATCTACTGCAGATGAGCGATATGCCGAAGTGCAACGCATCATAAAGCTAAAACTCAGTTCTTTGCAACAAACAATACTTAAGCTACGCGATTATGATGGTTTGGACTACGATACTATTGCAGCGCAATTAAACATGCAACCTCCAGCCATACGAATGCAACTGTCACGTGCACGCAAAATAGTGCGCGATACTTACCGAGAGTTACATAAATCATAATGAAGAAAAGCTAATATGCAAAACATTTATAATAAGCACTCAAACCTTACGCGCGAAGAGTTGCTTGCCTTGGCTCAACGCTACTTTGAAGCAACAACGACCGAAGAGGAAGAAGAACTGCTCAAACAATACGTTACAACAAAATACATAAACGATCCTGCTTTTGAGGATGTTGTAGCAACCCTATCATTGGCTGCATATAAAGTTCACGAGCATTCAAATACTACTGCTGACAATAACAAACGCTTTAGCATAACTCTTCGCAATCATTGGCAACGCGCCCTAAATATGGGCATCGCAGCTATGCTATGCATCACAATTGGAATTAGTGGAGCTATATGGCATTACCAACGTAACAACCAATGCATTGCTTACATTGATGGCAAGAAAACTACAGACACAGAGGTTGTTATGAAAGCCATGAAGACTTCGATTAACGACATCAGTCGCCCTGCGAATGAGCCAACTGTCGAAACGCAAATTAATGACATTTTCAACACCATTGACGAATGAAACATAAACAATACGTTATTACTCACCTATTGACCTTGTTATGTGTATTGATGCTATGCATCCCGTTATATGCACAGCAAGGACTAAAGATAGCTCCTTTGTTTAATGGGCAATACCGCTACATGAAGGGCACAACTGAAGTGTTGCTCAAAGGTCGCAAATTGGCTCCCTACAAACTGAAATTATTCAGGAGCATTACGGTGGGCACAGAGCATGTTAACCTTGTTCAAGTAGAGCGAATGGTTAAAAGCGATGCAACAACTGCAATTGATAAGGAGATAAGCAGCAAACAAGGACATCTTTATTATGCCTTTTATCAGTTGCGCCCCTTAGGTTCTACTCGTCGCTACTTGTTTTATAAGAACAATGCACTCAATGCTAAGGGACATAATAACACATTCACTCTTATTTATATGGAGGGAACAGCAACCCTTGACGAACTTAAACGTAACTTCGCAAAATAATTAGTTTATGAAAAGTATACTTCTCACAGTCTTTGCACTAGTCTGCACTACTGCTGTAAAAGCGCAACAAACCAGCATTAATGACACTATTGCACACGTTATTTCACCCGACAGCATTGTTATTTATGAAAATGCTCAAGGCAAGCATGTACAAGTGTATGGCAGCAAAACACACCCTGACTATCAACTACATTACACCATTAAAAGTGCTAATGATGAAACAACCACTTCGGAACATATAGGCAACTGGGACTTTACATTGCCCTTTCAAAAGCAATCGAATAAGAAACATGCCTCTGTGTGCGTTAATGGTTTTGACATGATACACTTGGGTGCATACATACCCACCTACAAAGGCGCTGGTGTCCCTTCTAAAATAGGTTTTGACGCTGGCTTCGATTTGTTGAATATTGAAATGCTATCAAAATCGCGCAAAGAACATTTTTATGTAGGATTAGGGCTTGAATGCTTTTTGATATTTAACGACAAGCAACACTATTGGGCTAAAAAAGATGGCTTGCTAACCTCAACGGCCTATAAAGATGAAACGTACAAGCGTAGTTCATTTATGGGGGTTACGTATTTAAGCATCCCCATTCACTACCAACATGACTTTAGCAAAAAATTTGCCTTACGCTTTTCGGTTATTCCACAAATAGCTATTGAGTCTAGCATTCGCAATCGCTACAAAATAGGTTCAGCCACTTATTATGACGTCTATAAAAAATTTAATCCACGAAAGTTTAGCATTAACTATCGTTTAAGCATAATCAACCCCCTTTATGGAGGACTTTACATTCAGTATAACCCCTATAGCACATTTAATAATGCTGCCGCATCTCAATTTAAGTCACTTTCAGTAGGTTTCACCTTCTAAAGTTCACTCATCATTTAATTATAACTTAAAACAGAATGCATATGTTGTCATTAAAATCTATTCTTGTTAGCATGTTGATAATGCTACCTGCATTTGTTTCCGCTCAAGATAGTATCCGTACAAATAAAATAGTTGTAACGGACACCATTAATAAAATTACCAAAGTAGACACTCATAAGAACCGATTCATTAAACGACTTAAACAAAAAAAGAATGGCCTTTATGGTGGAAATGTTTACTTTGGCTTTGCACAGGCCATTAATGCTCCCAAAGAAGTAAACTTAAGCATGTCGGCCTCTAATGAAATTGGATTTGAGCTGGGAGGATATAGATGGTTTAATCATAAAAAGAGCCAATACTTTTCAGTCGGATTAGGTTTTGACTGGCGTAATTTCAGGATGACAGGACGCGAACGTTTTGTTCAAAATAATAAAGGAGAACTTGTTGTTGAAGGATACCCTGAAAGTGCAACAAGCACCATTAGTTCACGCATAAAGGTTTTCAGCGTAAACCTGCCATTCCGATATACTTTCTTATTACCCCAAAAATGGAGTATGGATGTTGCTGCCATTCTTAACTTTAACACATTTGCATCAGCCGAATCGTTTTACAAAGTGCAAGACGAAACTATGCAAGTAAAGCATCATGTAAAAGAGAGCTATAAAGACTTGCATCAAAAGGTGGTTACAGTTGACTTCATGGCACGAGTTCATTGGCGCGGCTTAGGCTTGTATGTTAAATATAGTCCGTGCAAGGTTATCAATCAAGACTTTGGGCCATCGTTCACCCCTATATCAACAGGTATCATGTTAGGTATTTAAGAAATAACTAAGTAGGTGTTCAATTTTATTTTGAACACCTACTTATATATTTTCTTACGGTTAAAGAAGAAGCCTACATAAATGTTGGCATAATTAACAGAATTGGTTAATGACATGCGCTTTTGCCGGTAAACATATAGGTGACTAATGAACGACCCTCCGACAAACCAATGTGCGTTATTCCATACAAGGCCAAACCGCGAGGTACAATCGAAACTAAAGTTTTTTAAATCAAGCAATAGCTCATTACCCCTTAACTTACTTCCTTTTGCCTTGCGTACTCCTAACGATGGCATTACCGAAGCGCCCATTAAACAATTGCGTGCAAAAACCCAATTATAAGCATAACCCACGCTTGCATAATAGTAGTTATAGTCTATGTTTGAAAACTTTAGTTCCTCTATTATTTTCTCTTCATTATCCGTGCCTATTAAACTATTAGGCAATTGCTTGTAATCGAAATCAAGGTGTTGCTTACTAAAACCAAGTCCTAACATAATCGAGCCACAGCTTTTACGTTGCACGGTACTTTGGTTATATGCTGCGGGATATGAAAAGTGACGATGATTAAACACATAATACGCACTAAACGAAGTTATACTTGCCTTCAATCCAGTAAAAGGATAGTTGAAAAATTGATTCGCTTCAACTCCATCAAAACCTATTGTACGGCGTAAACGGAAGTTACCATCGTTTTTTATTTTTATAAAATCACATCCTAACATTGAACTATAAAGACTAAAACTGAATTCTGTACTCTTGCCAATAGCCTGTGGGTGTGAAACGTCAAAAGTATAGCCTAAAAATATCCATCGCCACCCGAAATAGGGACCTACCTTGATGCTCGATGCAGGTTTCGTTGAAATACGTTGCGAATGGTTGGCTTGATCGGTTCCATCTAATCGATAGGTCTGAAAATAATTTGTATTCTGCGCCATCACCGTGAAATTATAGTAATTGGGTGATATATACGTAGTATCATAGTCATCAAAGCTCTTGATAAAGCGGAATAGTATTCCGCCAGCATGTTTTACTTTACGTTTCACATTCTGCAAGCGAGCCAAACGCTCATCATTTGAAAAATGCAAACTATCAGGACGCATACAAAGACTATCGTTAACAACTTGTGCATGCACAAAAGTGTTGGCCGAACAAGCCAACACAATACCTAGAATGAAATATTTTATAAATTCTTTGATAAGCCTTTATGAATGTTTGCTGATTCTATAATTTATTCAAGATACGATCAACCACCCAATTTACAGGGGTAGCACTCACACAGTCACATTTGCAAATGGCCTTATTCTAGATCGGAA
>URDV01000179.1 GCA_900546605.1 uncultured Prevotella sp. | reverse complement strand
TTAATGGTTACGTTGAGCGAACGTATAAAGGAATCTCGACAATCAGGATACCCCGAAAAGTCGGTCTGCGACACTCCCGTTACGATATGACGTATGCCACGCTCACGTGCATAAACCGCTGCAATGCTTAAAAAGAAGAGGTTACGACCTGGCACAAATGTGTTAGGAGGCCCGTCTGCTGGCTTCACTTGGTCCATAACAATACTTGAGTCGGTTAACGAGTTGTGGGCCAACGAACTAATAAAGCTAACATCCATTTTGTCAAAATGCACATCTGCTTCGCGTGCTATTTGTTCAGCTATTTCAACTTCATGCGCATGCTTTTGTCCATATACAAAGCTCAAAGCATATACTTTCTGAAAGTGTTTCTTAGCCCAGAACAAGCAGGTTGTGGAGTCTTGTCCACCACTAAAGACGACCAATGCCGCCTCATGCGTCATTTCTCCATCAATAGGGAAATGGTGTTTGTGATTGATATTCATCGTGTATTGTTTTTTTCGATAAGTAGGGTCGTTATTTTTTTGCAAAGCACTTGTTATGAAAAGCTTAGAGTGATGCTAAATGTCGAATATTCTCCACACATTATAGGATATACCTTCATCATATACGTCTTCACCCTCAATGTGTTTTAGCTTGTGTACCACACGTATGGTAATGGGAAGCATTATAATTTCATAAAACGTTTTCAGCACTACTTGATTGAGCATAAGCATAGGCATTACCGACCATGGTACTACCCCACCTAATGCCAGCGGAAAGAAAATAATAGAGTCGCCAACCTCACCTACAATTGTTGATATAATGGCACGATATGAAAAGTGTTTTCCGCCATCAGACTGTAACTTCATACGACTCATTACATAGGCATTTAAAAACGAACCTACCAAAAAGGCGGTGAAGGATGCTGCACAAATGCGGGGTGCTAAGCCAAAAATGGCATGAAACCCTTGCTGACCATGCCAATAAGAGGCTGCTGGCAGCACATCGGCAACAAAGCCAAACAGCACGAACAAAAAGTTCATAAAGAAGCCCAACCATATTATCAGTCGAGCACGACGAAAGCCCCACACCTCAACCAAACAGTCGTTGATGATGTACGATACGGGAAAAACAATTAAACCTGCTGTTAATTCAAGCGGCCCTATACAAATTTGCTTTGTTTCAAGCAAATTGGCTGCTATTAAGCATACACAAAAAAGCACTCCCAACAACATAAAGGGAACGCTCACCATGGGACGACACTTCTGCCCCTCTTCATTCTTTTTATTTGATTGTATCATAATCTTGTTTTTTACGAGGTTTACCAAGCACTCGGGGCATCCTTGCTCTGCCCAATTTATAACAATGTGCAAAGTTAGTACATGACGAGCGAAGTACAAAGAAGTTTATGCTTTAAATGAGAGCATAAACTAAAGTTTTTCTTTCCAAAGCACTAATCATCACTTATCGAACCTTACGTAAGGAGTTAACCGTTCAAAATCATGTTGCGTAAACTCCTTATACAATTGCAAGTCATGCCAAGAGTGAATAGGCCCATATTGTCGAATATGGTTCACTATCACTTTCGTTTGCTCATAACTAATGTAAGGATGGCGTACTAACTCCTTAAACGTAGCATGATTTATGTGCAAGGTTTTTACGCTTGTAGCCCCCTCTACCTTAAACCACCGACTCACCCCTGCTGGCAAGCCTTCCACTTCAGCTAACTGAGCAGTACTAACAAATCCACCCATGCGTTCTCGATAGTTTACTATTTTACGTGCATAATAACTACCAATGCCTGGAATTTGCTTAATGGCTGTAGTATCAGCGGTGTTTAGCGACAAGGTCTGTCCTTCAGCCAGTTTCACTTGTTTTTCATAATGCACCTCATCAGCCTTAGGAACATCATAATACCCATCTTCTTGATAAAAGGGTACATGTGGTTTTCGCTTATCTGCCTCAGCAATACGTATATAAGGTCGAAGTTTTTTAAAGTCTGAGGCCGATAGCCCATAAAGGCGTTTCAAGTCGTCAGGAGTGCGCCACCGCCCATTATGCCTTCTATACTTCATCATGTTGCTTATTTGCCACGGCCTTAAGCCTATGCGCAGCAAAGTGGCCGAATCAGCATGATTGGGGTCAAACGGGAACAATTGGTTGGAAATTCGAGCTGGAGCATAATGGTTCAATTCTGCCTTTTCGTCCGCTTGCATGCTACGGTCCATTTCGTGCAACTCCTTTTGCTCTGCATCAGTCAACGCTACCAACTCATTATGCCCGTGTTGACACTTGTTCACCCCAATAGCAACACACACAAGCAAAAACAGTAGCAATAAGCACATAATAGCAGTTTGTGCCTCATCTCTTCGTAAGTGTAAAAATGACATCGCTAATATTTATTTTGCATAAGTGTACCACCACCAATAGGTTTCACCATACGAGTTGCGCAACATGTTGTTACGCACCAAAGGGTTAGATATACTATCTCCCATTTCGCCATAATCTTGATAGTTTGCCTCTATACTGTTGTCGCTATATGAGGTAACAGGTTGCAAACAACTATGCTGATAAAGCACTAATGCTTGCGCAAAGTATGTAGGGAGTTTACCTTTTTGCGTTTCACGCGGATAATAACGTACCACCTCGCGTGCAAAGGTTTCTAATTTTCGATCTAACAACAAGGCAGTTAGATAATAATCAATAGCAGCTGAGGGTTTTTCGCCACTTTTGAAAGCTGACAACCAAGCACAGCGTTGCAAATAATGCAGAGCAGGTTCGTTGAGTCTGCGTGCACTACCTAACAAATGTGCTTGTGCTGCAGCAGGAAATAGTAATTGTTGTTTGGCATCAGTAGGCAATAGCAAACACTCAGCATTACCATGAGCTGGCACCATTTGTTCAAATACTTTGTCGCCTAAGCCCTTTTTATGAGTGGTGGCTAATAAATAGCAACGCATGGCAAAAAGCCTATGTGAGGTGGCAAACGATTTATCTCCTACCTTATACCCTCTTTTAGGGTGAGTAGATTGTAATGCTTGTGCCGTTTGCAATTCGTAATGTTCAAGGTCGGTCACACCATTTCCTACTCCCACATAAAAGCAAAGCAAAAGCATTTGCATAGAAGCTGGGTAAAAGTACTGCCAAAATTTTTTTTGATGGGTTGAACAAGCCTTTCTGTTTATCAATACAACCAATATGCCTACAACACAAGCTATTACTAAAAGCATTACTTGGTAGGTAATGCTAACAAATGTCAAGCTGGTTATTGACGTTGCCAACCAAGCCATCAGCACATAAGGCAAACGAACCAAAGATGGCTTGTTCCTTAGCAAGCGTTCACAGCCCCACTCTACGATCAATAGTATAAACGTCATAGCTATTGAACTAAACCAAGGCATGGGGGCAACATAATGGCCACAAACAACGCTTTGCAAATAGCTCAACACATCGCCTTGCGCAAAACGAAAATATAGTAATAGGTATACTGCAAATACAAAACGAAACATAGGCTAAGTTTCCTTTCAAACATGTGTGTGAGTCAAAAAAAAGACTCATCAACAACAAAAGCATTCAAAAAAAAGGAGAGGTTATAAAGTCGCCTTTCACTAAATGTGACTTTTTGGCAACATTATAACCTCATGTTCTTTAATCGGCTCTCGGCTATTTAGTTGGCAGGAGCTGCGGGAGTGCTTGCGGGAGCGGCAGGAGTGCTTGCAGGAGCAGCAGGAGTAGCGGGAGCAGCACTTGTTACCACAGAATCAACGTCAGACTGACGTGGTGCAAAAAAGATGGTAGCTACTGAAATAACCACCAAGATAGCAGCAAGTGTCCAAGTAGCCTTTTCAACAACATCGGTTGTTTTGCGCACACCCATAATTTGATTGGACGCTGAAAAGTTCGAAGCCAAACCGCCACCCTTTGACTCTTGAATGCTCACAACGAGCACCAACAGAATAGCAACGGTTACAGCCAAAATTACGAGTACTGAATACATTTTCTTATTTTTTTGTTTGTTTTTATTATTTACCTCCTATAAAGCAAAAAAGACGATACCTATCGTTGCCAAAGAAGCTTATACCTATCGGCTAAAACAACTTTTGCAAGCAAGCAGCCAAAATGCTGCATATCATGACAAATATTACGTACATAATTTTAATCGTTATGCTTTTTCGTGATTCTTATTAACAATCAACTTCTGAAGGAACCTGATTTGGTCTGCAAAGTAACTACTTTTTTTCGGATTATTCAAGTTTACCTTGCGCATAATTTCAAGAGCTTTCTCATATCGCTGCTGTTTGATGTAAATTTTTGCCAATGTCATGGTCAAATATCCATCTTCGGCATTGTCATCGCTCTCATTTGTTTCATCTTGCACATCGGGCGTGTACTTGGGATTTTCTTGCAACTGAATGCGTTCGGGTTTGTTTTCAATAAACTCGTCAATCAGTTCAGCACTACGATCAGCAGGTTCTTCGTCATCGTGAGTTGCTGTGGCATCGTCAAGTTGCAACAAGAATGCAGCATAATCGCCATGCGCATCAGCAGCCGTGGGTTTATGATGTGGTGCTTCAAGCGTTTCATTCGTTGAACTTTTTTGCAAGAAGTTGTCAATGAGCGACTGTGTTCGGTCGCCCTGTTCATTGCTCAAGCCAACATCCTCCTTATGCAAGGGAGATGGCTGAATTTCATAATTGTCCCCCTCGACCATTTTAAAGAGTACTCTACGATCAGGCAAGTAAAGAGCTGCTCTACGTAGTTCTTCACCAAACAAGGGGTCATGTAACAAAAAGAGGTTTTTCAAAAACAATAACCGTACAGCCTGATAATACGGATATTTGGCTACGAGCTCCCGAAGCCCGTAGAGTGTATCCTTGTTTAATTGTTCAGGATGATTTATCAACTCGGCTATTGAATCCATAAGAAAAAAAGTCTCTTTTTATTTGTTTGTTTATTTGTGAACTACCGCTAAGCTAAAGACTTAGCGGCTTCGGAGATAGTTATGCCTCCTCG
>URDV01000178.1 GCA_900546605.1 uncultured Prevotella sp. | reverse complement strand
AAGCCAGAATGACAAGAAACTTAAAAAACTTGGCAAACTTACCTGTTAACCCGTTTACTTGTCAACTTGTTTACTAATTCCGCCAACGCGTAGGGCTTACTTTAACTCTTCAAAAGTCATCTACGATGAAAGTCAAAAACATATTCCCCTTATTACTCCTTGCCCTATGCAGTTGGGCCATAAGTGCTACGGCGCAAACTGTGTGCGGCTTGCAAGCCCAACCTGCAGGAAGTGCCAACTTTGTGGTAAGTTGGCAAATGGTGATGGACTCACTACGTGTGCGCCCTAACCAAACATTCGTGTTCACACCTGTGGTTGAAGATGCTGCAGGACATACACAAACGTTGCGCTCACTCATAGTCAATGGCCGCAAGCAACACTATGTGTACCTACGCAATGGTGGCAATGTTCACTATCCCGATGCCATAGAGCTACAGCGCCACAATGGCACTCCACAAAGCTACGATTACCGTGAAGTCATAGCCTATGAATCATGGATGAATAATGCCACTGTGCGCATTAACACCGACACTTGCGGATGTGGCAACTTGATGGGGCGCAATGTGGGTGCCCCTTATGAGGTGAATCCACATTGGGAGCAAAAGTGTGCCTTGGCTAATATGCAAACAGCCGTGTCGGGCGACGACCCCGTGCTTTCATTGCAAGGTCGTGCCTACCTTGACTTCCCTGTCAACCGCACCGAGCTACACCCCGACTATCACAACAATGCTGCCGAGTTGCATAAGATTATGGCCACCATCGACACCGTGCGTCATAACTCAAAGGTGAGCATCACCTCTATCAGCATACATGGTTATGCTTCGCCTGAAGGTCCTTGGGACAACAATGTGCGTTTAGCCCAAGGCCGTGCTGCTACGCTCAAGGATTATGTGCAGCGACAATATGACATACCCGCCTCGGTTTATCATGTACAGAGTACCCCTGAGGACTGGGCTGGACTCGATTCATTTGTGGTGCATAGCAATATGCCCGAAAAGGCAGCCTTGCTATCCATCATACGTTCAGACATGGAGCCTGATGCCCGTGACCACCGCATCAAAGCCGAGTATCCTGAGGCATATAACACGTTGCTCAATGCTTGTTATCCCTACTTGCGCCATTCTGACTATGAGGTGCGTTACAAAATACGTCCTATGAGCGACCAAGAGGCAGCGCAGCTCATCAGCACCGAGCCTCGTTTGCTTTCGCTCACCAAAATGTATCGTATAGCCAACCTCTATGCTGAGGGCAGCGACGATTATAACAAGGTAATCATTACGGCCGCCAACGTTTATCCCACGGATGTTGCTGCCAACGTCAATGCCGCCAACATTATGTTGCGTCAAGGCGATGTGTTGCAAGCCAAGGAGTATTTAAAACGTGTAGGCAATACGCCTGAGGCTACCAACTTGCGAGGGGTTATAGCCCTTTGCGAGGGAAAATATGATGTAGCTACTGATTTATTTACTACTGCCGCGGCTGCTGGATGTGATGCAGCTCGCAGCAATTTGATGTTGATAAAGTAAGCAAGCTCTTTCAATCACAGAACAAACAATTATCTATTAACAAATAAAATTTTTACTACAATGAAACTGAACAAGTTTTTACTTGCCGCTCTTGCTGCAGCATCGCTTACAGCGTGTAGCGACAGCACCGATGTCGAAAAAGGCAATGGTGCACAATGGAATAGCGATGGTACTGGCTATGTAAGCCTTTCATTGAACTTGCCTACTACTAAGTCTACGGGCATGCGCGCTGCAAATGACAAGTTTGAGGATGGTACTGCTGATGAGTACAAGGTGAATGATGTCATGCTGATTCTTTTTCAAGGTGCAAATGAAGCAGACGCAAATTTCGTAGCAGCTTACAAACTCAGCAATGTCTTCGACAAAGAGTCTACAAGTGACAACAACATAACTGCCACTTCAAAGCTGACTCGTAAGATTAAAGCTATTGATAATACAACAAGTAAGCTTTATGCCTATGTAGCAATAAACTCAACTGGCGTTTTAAGCACTACTAATGCTGGAGGTGATGATATAGAGCACACTTCGTTGAATATAAATGGTTCTACGACTGCATTTAGTGGAAACTTTACTGAATTCTTAAAACAAGCAACAACTGGTGGTAATGCATCTGCAAATTTCCTTATGGGAAATGCTCCTTTAGCTGACGCCTCTGGTGATGTTCATACGCTTTCAACTATTGACGGAACTATGATTAAGAATTCTGCAGCAGAAGCAGCTAAAGCACCCGCAGCTGAAGTTTATGTAGAACGTGCTGTTGCTAAGGTTACGTTGGATGGAAGTACGAATGGTACAATTGATAAGATTGCTGCAAGTGCTCCCAAATGGACTATCACGGGATGGACTTTGGACAACACCAGAACTAATACTCAAATAGTTCGTAATGTTCAAGGTTTTTCTATTTGGAATGCTTATACTACAAACGAAGGTCGTTTTAAAGGAACTACAGCTGTAGATGCAAATAATACCTATTATAGAACCTATTGGGCCTATGATGGTGATGGTGCTTATACTTTGTGGAATGATGCTGCTACTGTAACTAATCCTAATCCATTTAAAAGAGTAGCTGAAACTGATGTTACGGGTAATATATCAAATCCTCAATATTGCTTTGAGAACACCTTTGATGTTGCAAATATGAATTACAAGAATACAACTCGTGCACTTGTAAAGGTTCATATTGGTGCTGACGGTGATACAGGCGATAAGTTCATGTACAATGAAGATTATGCAACCTATGCAAATCTTTCAGATATAAATAACAAACTTGCTGAAAAAATCAAGGGCTTGACTGCAGTTGAGGCTGTGAATACAACAAATGCCAATATTACAGATATTACTTTTGACTATTATGCTCATAAGAATGATGATGCTACTAAAGCAGTAACAGAGCCCGAGGCAAGGTACTATGCACTGAAATCTTTTAAAATTAATAGCACAGTTTATAGTGAAGAATCTGCTGTTACAAATGATAAGGCTTTATTTGAACTCGTAAAAGATTACTTTGGCCGAATTTCAATTTATCGCGGAGGTGATTGCTACTATCAAATCCTTATCAAGCACTTTGGTGATGATTTGACTCCATGGAATGTTAATAACACTCAGAATACTCCTACAACAGGAGTTGTTTATAAAGGTGGTGATGCAGCCTTCTTAGGTCGTTATGGTGTACTTCGTAACAACTGGTACAACCTTAGCATTACTGGTGTTAATAAAATTGGTACACCTGATATTACTGTACCTGACAACACTCCTGATGACAACCTCGATTCTTACATTTCAGTTAAGATCAACGTTCTCTCATGGGCTAAGCGTCAGCAGGACGTAACACTTCAGTAATTCATTTACTACACATAATAAATGGGGCGCACGTTATAATAAAGGTGCGTGCGCCCCTTTTAAATATACAAAAACAAAACTAAGCATGAAATCCCTTTCAAACTTGCTGAACTTGATGTTGAACGCTGTGGCCTTTATGGGGGTTGCCTTTATGACCAGTTGTGCACAAATGGATACCGACTTGGAACCTTGCCCTACTGGACTCGACGTCAGCTTTAGCTATGACTATAACATTCAGCGTGCCGACATGTTCAATGACCATGTGGGAGGAATGAGTCTGTACGTGTTTGACAAGGATAACCACTTGGTGCTACAAAAGGACACGGCTAATACCCCACTCGCAGCACCGCTTAAGGACAAAAATTTTGTGTGGCACATTGCGCAGAGTGAACTACCCGTAGGACGCTACCGCATTGTGGCATTGGCTAACCAAAAGAACTACAACGAAACTTTGGCCACACCTGGTGCTAAAATGCGCCGAACAACTCTTTACCCTGGCGATGACATCACACAACTCAATGTGGTGCTCGACCGCAACGAAGCTAACCATCAACCAGGTTATGCGCTCGTTAATAATCAAAACTGCCCACTCGATACACTTTGGGCTACACGACATGTTGACAACGAAGAGGCTTGGGTGAACATAAAACCTAACCAAAAGACTCAACATCACATTTCGCTCATACGCGACACCAAACAACTGAACATTACCCTGCGCCAAACTGTCGACCCTGCTGATATGCACGACGAGGACTATGAGGTGCAGGTCTATGATAACAACGGACGTCTGCTCTATAACAATGAGTTGGATGCCAATGACGAACGTTTGCTCTACACACCCTATGCGCAGTGGACAACGAACCTCAGCACAACTACCCCAACACAGCGCACTGATAATGAAGACACTAACACGGGTGAGGCACAACTGATGCGCACAGCTCACTACGAACTCATGACCAACCGCCTGTTGCTGCATAAAGCAGCGGCCAACAATGCCCACAATGCCCACAATGCCCACCTTGTTATTACGCACAAGGCTACGGGCAACAAGGTGGTCAACATTGATTTGTCCAGCACATTGGCCGATGGCCGACAGGCTTATGAGTTTTACAATTACTCAGCACAAGAATATTTAGACCGCGAATATCAATTCTCGCTCGACTTCTTCCTCAATGGCGAAAAGTGTCAGTATGTGAACATAACCATTGAAGCTTTGAGTTGGAGCCATCGCGTGCAATACGAAAGTCTGTAACCCCTTGCACATGAGGGGACAGTTCCATAGAGGCTTTGAGTTGGAGCTATCGCGTGCAATACGAAAGCCTGTAACCCCTTGCACATGGGGGGACAGTTCCTTACTCAATTTTCGGATATAGCAAGGGCGGGCTGAAGGCCCAATGGAGCACATAGAATGCCCAGGGCAAGCGCAGCGACACCCTGGGTTCACATGACGAAATGTAATGACGCCCTGAAAGGGCAAAAGCATTAAGACATGGCGCAATCATTGAGCAAAATATACATACATCTTACTCAAGTTTCGGATATTGCAAGGGCGGGCTGAAGGCCCAATGTAGCACATAGCCCAGGGCAAGCGCAGCGACACCCTGGGTTCACATGACGAAATGTAATGACGCC
>URDV01000177.1 GCA_900546605.1 uncultured Prevotella sp. | reverse complement strand
TACCTGTTAACCCGTTAACCCGTTAACTTGTCAACTTGTTTACTAATTCCGCCAACGCGTAATGCTTAGGTGCAGCACTTCGAAAATGTATCACCTATGCCTGCAGCAATAACTTAAGTGTTGTGTGTACTCCATTTGTGGAGTACCGCACTTAAGGCTATAGTAAAACACTGAAAACTTAATTCTAAAAATATAACACCATGACCAACATTACTCATAATTTAAAACGCAAGGCACGCGAAGAGAAGGAGCGTCGTCAAGCCTACAATGTAGTAAAAGGCATCATAATAGCTTTGTTCCTCATTGTAGCTTTAGGACTGACAGCCTACTACGTTGTTGCCTCATAAAGCAATCTATAGTTTTGGCACTCGAAATTGAAAGAAAGTTTTTAGTGGAGGGTGACTACAAGTCGCTCTCCACTTCGCATAGTCGCATTGTGCAAGGTTACATATGCAGTGGCCGTGGACGAACTGTGCGTGTCAGATTGCGTGACGACAAGGGTTATTTAACCATAAAAGGCCCTTCACTCAATGGAGGTTTGTCACGCTATGAGTTTGAAAAAGAAATAACAAAGGACGAAGCCTTATCGCTAATGCGCCTTTGTGAACCAGGCATTGTTGATAAGGTGCGTTGGCTTGTACCTATGGGCAAGCACACTTATGAGGTGGATGAATTTTTTGGCGACAATGAAGGACTCGTTGTGGCTGAAGTAGAACTTAATAGTGAAGATGAAGTGTACGAACGTGCTCCCTTTTTAGGCAAGGAGGTAACAGGCGACCGCAAATACTACAATTCATCATTGCGCATTAATCCTTATAAAAATTGGAAATAGCATTTGAATGGTATTCAAACATCATTCAAATGACATCCTAATTATACACTTATACGTGTTGGCGGATGTAGTAAGCAGGTTAAGCCGTTAACCAATAAATCCGCCAACGAGTATACTTATTCATTATCTTCTTCCCATAAAAACAAAGCATCTCCATTATGTTAAGAAAATTGTTTTGTTTGGATAAAATAGTAATGGTAAAAAAATAACTTGAGCATTTTTTTTTAAGTTAGTTAAGGCATAATTTGAGCATGTCTTTTTGCCGCTTTTGAAACCTTCACTCAGTCACATAGCCCGCTATGACCCCCTTCGGTTCCCCCGTTATCGGGGGACAGAAACCTTCATTCAGGCTTCAAAATCGGCTAAAAATACATGCAAAAAATGCTCAACTTATTCTTTTACCATTACTTATCTTTTTCTTCTAAGTAGAACTTGTACATCTACTTACCTACTTACTTAATTACCTTTTTAACCACATTACCTTGACGAATGATGTAAACACCCCTGCTGGCAGTGCTGTTAGTGCGAATGCCCTGCAAGTTATATATTTGTGTAGGAGCAGTTTCGCCTTTGTTGGTAGTTTGCTGAATGCCCGTGATGTCGGTGTAAGTATCTGTAACAATCTTCATGAAAGGCAAATACTCCTTTGAGTCATAATCAAACATGCTCACTACCACCTCTTTTTCAGCATCGGTGGTGTTGTCATAAGTGTAGTCATACTTTGTGCCATCTGTAATTTCAAGATCCGTGCCATCTTCATTCAACTCACTATTTATTTCCAACACCAAGTTGCCATGATCATCATACTGGGCTATAGACTTAGAGTGCTCTTGCAAGTCATCCTCTGTCACACCCTCAGCATCCTCATCAGCCTCATAGTATTTATTTTCATAAACATAACTACCATTATCGTCAGTGTAAGTCAAACTTGTAACATCCTTGCCAGGGTAAAGCACCGAGTAGTCAATTGTTTCATTAAATCCGCCATTATCATCGTATTTAACGGCTATATGACCACCCAAAAACTCTTGACCATCTTCATTAAAGTAAACCGAAGCCTTATCAAGCTCGTTACCATAATTTATCCAGTCGCCATATTCACTCACCAGCTGTCCGTTAGTTTTGTGCCAACTCATGTTTTTGAGTTGCTCCGTTACTTCCCATTCAAGAGCCGTGTGGTCATCGTTGTAATCTAACTCCTCATATTTAAAGGTATCAGCCTTTTTGGTGTCAGAATCAAAAGTGTTAGTAATGCGTTTAGTATCCTCGTATTCACCATTGTAAGGAACGGATATTACTAACGAAGTAACATTATTGTCAGCATCGCGTTTAATGGTACGTTTATAAGCATCTCCATTAGTTATCCAAGCATTATTGTCCCACTCAAAACGTTTCTTTTCAATTACCAAATTGGGTACAAACTCATCGTAGGTTTGTTCACGCTTCTCGCTGGGTGTAAAGGTCGATCCGCCATCCTCTGACACCGAACTTTGCATGAGAGTGATGTTGTTGTCTTTGTTATACGTATACTCTGTTCGAGTAATGGTAGCACCATCATCCATCAGTTGCACCGTGAGTCGTCCATTAGCATCATAGGTGTTGGTGTATTCAGCAGACTTTTCCCACTCTTGCGTGTCATCGTTCAGCGCGTATTCTATTTGGTGTTGAGGCTTATATTCATGTTTGTTCAAACTTTCGGCACGTGCCAAAGCAGCCAATCGTGTAGCAGCTGTGCGCTTGGCCTGTGCAGCCTTTAGTGGAGTGGTTCCTTGTGTGCGTAGCGATTTGTTCACTTGCGCCTTCATAAAGGCAATAGGTGAGTTAGTGTGCGCAATGCGGTGAGTTTGCGCTTGCATAGCGATGCTGCCCAAAGCAAGCATGCAAGTTGAGAGTAGTGTAAAATGTTTCATACGCATAGAATGAGTGTTGAAAAAGTAACACTATGCTAAAAAATAGTGTATGAGTGCTACTTTTTGTATGATTACATATACGTTTATTGTTACAATTGCAAATGTAATAAGTATTTTTGTAACAAGAAAGTGAAACAGAACTAAATGTAAAAACAAATGGAAAGATGCAAAAAAAATCCCCCATTCTCATGCAGAGTATGGGGGAGTAAAGTTGTATCAATGCTTGTCACAACCTACAAGTAGAGTTGTGAATAACATAGAGCGTTAAAACAGCTCCATTAAGCATTGCCTTCGGGAACGCCAAAGGGAGTAGCAGTGCGGCCACCTTGTTGTGGAGCTTCAGGAGCACCAGGCAAGTTGATAGGGCCGAAAGCCTTTTCATACTTTTGAATGTTGTCTTGCAAGGCAAAGAGCAAACGCTTAGCGTGTTCAGGAGCCAAGATGATACGGCTCTTAACGTTAGCCTTGGGTACACCCGGCAGAACGCGGATGAAGTCCATAACAACTTCAGCGCTTGAGTGTGTAAGGATGGCGAGGTTGGCATAGATGCCTTCAGCAACTTCGGGAGTCAGTTCAATCTTCAACTGACCATCATTCTGTTCTTGATTTTCCATGGGGAATTGTTTGTTTTATTTGATTTATAATGATTTGTCGTGTTTCAAGGCCATGTTGACCCATAATTCACACTACAAATATAAAATTAAGCTTTGAAATAGCCAAAATTGATAGTCTATTTTTCAAAAAAAATACTCTAAAGTAGCAGTTTGTTGCACAAACATTATCAAAATCTTATTTGTTTGCTTATTTTTGTATTTCTAAAGTGCGATGATACACATTACAACGCTAATTTAACTACATCTTGAGAAAGAAGGTAGCCACTAAAAGTAGAATAACTTAATAAATCATTTAAAATATATTGTTTCATGAAAAAGATTCTTGCTATTGCAGCTATGAGCGCAGCGGTGCTCACTGCAGGTGCTCAGAAGAGTGTTCAGGGTTCGCGTTTCTTTGACAATTGGTCAGTAGGCCTTGTAGGTGGTGGCATTATCCCCACAACACATACACAAATCAGCAACTTCCGTGCTACTTATGGTGTTGAAGCTACTAAGCAAATCACTCCAGTGTTTGGCTTGGGTGCTCAGTTCTTGGCTAACAACAACACTACTGCAAGCTGCACTGTATTCGATCAGTCAAATCTTAGCCTTTTGGGTAAGTTCAATCTTTCCAACCTTTTCTGTGGTTACAAAGGCCAGCCCCGTTTGTTCGAGGTTGAAGGTGTTGTTGGTGCAGGATGGGGGCACAACTACGTAGGCAACCGCAAGGTATATGGCAAGGATCAAAACTACCTTACTTCAAAGTTTGGCTTCAACTTCAACTTCAACGTAGGTGAAAAGAAGGCATGGACCATTGCTATCAAACCTTCAATTGTTTACAACATGGAGTCAGACCGCGCACAGAGTTACAATGCTTACGATGTTAACAAAAGTGCTATTGAGGTTTTGGCAGGTGTAACTTACCACTTCAAGAACCACAACAACGGCAAGCACTACATGACATTAGTAAAGGCATACGACCAAGCTGAAGTGGATGGTTTGAATGCAAAGATTAACGACCTCCGTTCACAAGTTAACGACAAAGACGCTCAGCTCGCTAAACTCGCTGCTAACAACCGCGACTTGCAACAAGCACTCAACGATGCTCGCAACCAAAAGCCCATAGTTGAAACTAAAACTATCACTAACAGTACCAACTCACTCGAGCAGACTGTTACATTCCGTCAGGGCAAGAGCGTGGTAGATGCTTCACAGCTCCCCAACGTAGAGCGTGTAGCAACCTTCTTAAGGAACCATAAGAACAGTACAGTTGGCATCAAGGGTTACGCATCACCTGAGGGTAGTGCTGAAATCAATGCTAAAATTGCCAAAGCTCGTGCTGAGGCTGTTAAGACTATCTTGGTTAACAAGTACAAGATTGACGCTAACCGCATCAAGGCCGAGGGTCAAGGTGTAGGTAATATGTTCTCAGAGGATGACTGGAACCGCGTAAGTATCTGTACTATCAATGAGTCAAAGTAATGATTGATTGAGAACAGCACATTTTTACTAAAAAAAATAGACGCTGCAAATGTTGTTAAAAGCATTTGCAGCGTTTTTGGCTTTAAGGCATTTTGAGAAAATTTGCCATGCTGAAAGGTAGGGTGTTCAAAATCCATATTTTTCTGCATGGTTTTGCCGCCGCTAATGCACGGGCTGAAAGCCCAAAAGCGCCTAGCCCAGGGCAAGCGAAGCGACAC
>URDV01000176.1 GCA_900546605.1 uncultured Prevotella sp. | reverse complement strand
CAAACTTACCTGTTAACCCGTTAACTTGTCAACTTGTTTACTAATTCCGCCAACGCATTGATATCAATAATTCGGTAATATTTTACAGAAGTATTGATATTTCTATAAGTGGCATTCTACTTGTTCTAACCATTTTTGCTCTTTAGAGCGTCATTACATCTCACCATGTAAGATCTAAAGTGTTGCTTACCCTGGTCTTTGCTTTCCTTTGGGCTTTTAGTCTCCCCTTGCTAAATCTGGAACTTGAAATGAGTACTCCCATGGTAAACAAAAGTATTATTGCAATAAATGGAAAAGTATTGCTAATAATACTTGGTCAAGCATTACTGCAATACTTTTTGAAGCCACCCTCAAGTTGGGGCTATATTTTGTATGTTAGCGTTTATTTCGGTACTTATCGTTGTTTTTATAATTACGATTTTTGCTGTCTTGCTTTTTATTTTGTCCTTGTTTATTGCGTTTTGGAATGTGCTCGCGCTGAACGTAAGCACTTGATGGCCTTTCGCCTGTGGGGTATAAACGCATAATGAGGTCAGGACGATTTATGCGACGCAATTCGTTAATGATTCGTTGGCGTTCTTCGGGCTTATACCAAAAGAAAAACATGCGTTGGCGTAATTTCTCCTGTGGTGTGTGTGCCGAAAAGACAGGTTCAAGCGTGTAGGGGTGAAAACCTGAATACCAAGTCTCGGTTGATACGGTCATAGGTGTAGGTGTAAAGTCCTGTACTTGTTCGAGCTGAAAATTCATGTCGCGTGTTTCAGCAGCCAATTCGGCCATATCCTCTTCTGTGCATCCAGGGTGTGACGATATGAAATAGGGTATGATTTGTTGGCGAAGTCCTGCCTCACGGTTGATATTATCGAAAATACGCTTAAAGGTGTGGAATAGTTGGAAGGAGGGCTTGCGCATGATTTTTAATACACGGTCAGAAGTATGCTCGGGGGCAACTTTTAAACGTCCTGACACATGGTGTAGTATCAACTCACGCGTGTAAGCTTTTGCAGCTTCACATAGGGCTGGGTCTTTGTAGTGATTGAGCAAAAGGTCGTAACGCACACCGCTACCTATAAAACTCTTTTTAATGCCAGGCAAGGCATCAACAGTTTTATAAATGTCAATTAAGGGTTGATGGTCGGCATTTAAGTTGGGACAAACGGAAGGGCTGATGCACGATGGACGTTTGCAACGTTCGCACAAGGAGCAATCTTTACCCCGCATCATGTACATGTTGGCTGAAGGTCCACCCAAATCGGATAGGTAGCCTCTGAAATCGGGCATTTCAATGATTTTTTTTACCTCGTTAATGATGCTTTGCTTTGAACGGCTCATAATGAATTTTCCTTGATGAGCCGAAATGGTGCAAAAGGCGCAACCGCCAAAACAGCCACGGTGTATGTTGACTGAGAATTTAATCATTTCATAAGCGGGAATGCGCTTATTTTTATATTTGGGGTGGGGCAGACGTGTGTATGGAAAATCGAACGAGCGGTCAATTTGTTCGGTTGTCATAGGTGGGTAGGGTGGGTTCACCACTACATATTGAGAGCCTAATTGCTGCAACATACGTTGCGGATGAAGGCGATTGCTCTCTTCCTCAATGTGACGAAAGTTTTCAGCATAATGACGCTTATTTGTCAAGCAGTCTTCATGTGAATGGAGCATAATATCGTCGGGTGTGATACCTCCAGGTATATTTTCCTTAGTTTGTAGTGTAACAGTTTGCTTAATGGGGTATTTGCGCATTAAACTGTTAAACTGCTCGGTTGAGCAATAGGCCTCGCGCCCATGTAGCAAATGTTGGTTGATGGTGCGGCAAAGGTCGGCTAAGGGTAATTCGCCCATGCCATAAATAATGAGGTCGGCATGGCTATCTGATAGTATGCAAGGCATCAGTCGTTCCTTCCAATAGTCGTAGTGTGTAACGCGACGCAACGAGGCTTCAATGCCTCCTAAAACAACTGGAACATCGGGATATAACTCTTTCAGTATGCGACTATATACAATGGTGGGATATTCTGGACGCATGTCGTGCCTACCATCAGGGCTATAAGCATCCTCCGATCGCAACCGACGATTGGCTGTATATTTGTTAACCATAGAGTCCATACAGCCAGGTGCTATGCCAAAGAACAAACGTGGACGACCTAACTTGCGAAAGTCACGGTAGTCGCCATGCCAGTCGGGCTGTGGTACAATGCATACACGATACCCCTCGGCTTCAAGTAGGCGGCCTATAACCGCAGCGCCAAATGAAGGGTGATCAATGTAAGCATCAGCCGAAAAGAGTATGATGTCAGCTACGTCCCATCCGCGAAGGTCCATTTCTTTTCGTGTTGTAGGTAGCCAGTCTGTCAGTTGCATAATGTGTGTAATGTGGATTTGTTTGGAAAAAGAGAAGAACACTTATGGGTGTTTCTAAAAATTCTGATAGAATTATTAGAGCCACCCTTGTGTATAAGTGCCTTCTCTATTCAGAGTGACGATATGAAATAAGAGGGTGTAAGTTATAAGCAGACATTTTAATTATGCTTATTGGGGGAACCTTTTATACTTCTCTTAAACAATAAGGCGAAAGTGTTCCCTCCCTCTTTTAATTTGCAAACGTAGTTTAAGCCTCTTCAGCAGGAGTTGCTCCTTCGGTAGGCAATGAGTCTTGCCACATGTTATAGACTGCAATAAGGTTTTTCAAACCCAAAGCCTTCATTTTATCATGATAAATTACATCAATGCAAAGGTCGAGTAAGTCCTTCGTGTTTTCGCTACTTGAAGCAATAAGTGATCGTATGTTGAGTTTAAGTTTGTCAAGGTCGGCCTCTGTAACATAGCCTGTAGAGCTAACCAAACCATTAAAGAGGTTGTACTTATGAATGGTTTGCAGGTTTTGCTCTGTTACGTTCATGTTTCGTGTGCCGCTCTCGTTAAGTTGAATGTTATACATGGTTCGTGTAATATGTTTAAAGATTTATAAGTGAGTATTCATAGGGGGGGCTATATGTCTATTTGCATTAAGCCACGCATCATTTTTATTTCTTTTTTAATTGCGCTAAAGCAGCAGCGTAAGCCTTTTGCCAATCGGTGTCGAGACTAAAGGGGGTGAGTTCTCCTCCGTCTTTTATAAAAGCCAAAGTAGTATCTTTGTCCGTATCGTCGAACATGGGGTTGGATATAGAGGCATCTGTAAACATCATGATGCGCTCTTTGCGTTTTTCGCTATCAAGACGTTTGCTCTTCATCACGTCGTTAAAGAAGAGGGTTATAAACTCAGACAGATAGTAGGCTTGCGTGTCGAGAAACCCTGATGGAACAGAGTCTGTCACCTCAAACGCTTTGCTCTTCATGTAAACAAGTGCTGTGCGCTTAAATTGTGATATTTGTGTTTGTGTGTAGTTGCTCGTAGGGTTATTGACAATGCGTGTGGCATTATTAAGCACCAAGTTATAAACGTCTTGTGCCTTGACCGATGAAGCAAAGCATGCGAATAACGTGAGTAGCGTAAATAATAAATATTTTCTCATAAGTTAGTCTTGTAGTGTGGGTGCGAAAGTGATTAATGCACTCTGTTAGCGTTTTGCTTAACAAAAGCAGCCCATGAGTGTGGAGCTCCAACTAAGCGTTCGGGCTTGCCACTTTGCAAAAAATGACAATAAGCAGCCCCTAACGCGTCAGTAGCATCAAAGTAAGGCAGCATGCTTTGCTGCGGAATGTGTAACATGCGTTGCATCATAGCTGCCACTTGTTCCTTGCTGGCTTGTCCATTACCTGTTATGGCTTGCTTAATTTTTAGTGGCGCGTACTCATGAATGGGTATGTCGCGACTGATGGCAGCAGCAATGGCCACCCCTTGTGCACGCCCTAACTTAAGCATGCTCTGCACGTTTTTGCCAAAGAAAGGGGCTTCGATGGCCATTTCATCGGGCTTAAAAGCATCAATAATGCCTATGACGCGCTCATGTATGCGTCCTAACTTAAGGTAAACATCTTTGCATTTGCGCAAGTCAATAACTCCCATAGCCTCCATGGTAGCTTTGTTGCCTTTAATGCGTAATACGCCATAGCCTAAAACGTTGGTGCCAGGGTCAATGCCCAAGATTATCTTTTCAGGGGTTGTCATACTGCAAAAGTACAGAATCAAACGCAATATTGTGTATTATTTGCTGCATTTTTTTATTATTTGGATATTAACTTGTATATTTGCATCGTCCGCATAATGGACAAATGTAAAAAGTTTAATAACATAAGTATGAAACGTTTACTCTCTTTTGTGGCTTTAGCCTTTGCTTGCAGCTCTATGATGGCGCAAGCTGTTATAAAGTTTGAGAAGACGGTTGTCAACTTTGGCAATTTTAAGGAAGACAAGGTGCAAACATGTGAGTTCGTGTTTACTAACACGGGCGATAAGCCTTTGGTTATACAGCAAGCATATGCCTCATGCGGTTGCACAGTGCCTAATCCTCCTAAAAATCCTATCGCACCTGGTGCAAAGGGTGTGATTAAGGTGTCGTATAATGGTAAAGGCAAATTTAAGGGATTCTTTAAGAAGCCCATTACTGTTCGTTCAAATGCAAGCAATTCTATTGTGCGCGTTTACATTCAAGGCAATATGTTGGTTGACGAGTAACACAACTTTGCATAACGAATACATCTTGCTATCATTATAACTTCATAATCAAAAAATGTTTGTGCTATGAGTTCCAATAATTATCTTGTTATTTTGGCCGGTGGCGCTGGCAGCCGTTTTTGGCCAGTAAGTAGCGATGAACTGCCTAAGCAATTCCTTGATATAATGAATTGTGGCCGAACGCTCATTCAGTTAACCCTTGACCGATTTAAAGGACTTATTCCTGAAGAAAACGTTTGGGTTGTAACTTCCGAAAAGTATCGCGAACTGGTTAAAGAACAATTGCCTGAGGTACCAGAACACAACATTTTGTGTGAGCCTTGCAGACGTAACACAGCTCCTTGCATTTGCTATGTAAGTTGGAAAATTAAAAAGACTAACTTAAAGGCAAATATTGTAGTGTCACCTGCCGATCACTTGGTG
>URDV01000175.1 GCA_900546605.1 uncultured Prevotella sp. | reverse complement strand
ATAGAGCGTGAAATGCGCATCATACCCTTATTAACATCTAAAGAGTAAGCCCTTAAGTAGGTATTCCTTCCTATCTATAAATGACGATACTAAAAATGATTGATAAAGATACCATATTAAAAACATTGGGATATGATGCTCTTACACCTATGCAAGAGGCTATGTTGCAGGTGGGAGCAAACCCTGGTGGTGTAGTGTTGCTATCGCCCACTGGCACGGGTAAAACATTGGGCTATCTACTGCCTGCTGTAAGGCAAATAGACCTTAAACTGGACGTTTTGCAGGTGGTCGTGGTAGTGCCAACTCGTGAATTGGCCGTGCAATGTGAAATGGCTCTCAAAAGCATGAAGACAGGAGCGCGTTCCTTGTCGCTATATGGCGGACGTCCAACCATGGAGGAACATCGAAAGTTGCGTGAGGTTCAACCACATATTGTATTTGCCACCCCAGGACGACTCAACGACCATTTAGGTAAAGGAAATGTTCATGTGTCGGGGGTAAAGGTGCTGATAATTGATGAATTTGATAAATGCCTCGAGTTAGGTTTTCAAGCCGAGATGGAGGACTTGTTAAAGCATTTTTCAAAGGTTCGCTGTTGTTGGCTCATGTCGGCCACCGATGCTGATGAAATTCCTACTTTCATGCAACGCCTATTTCAAACGTTTAAGAAGTTAGACTATTTGTCTGAAGGTGATGCCTCAACCGAAAATCGTTTGCAATTACGCTTTGTTCGTTCGCCTCAAAAAGATAAATTAGAAACCTTATCACGCTTGCTCACTACGCTTAAGGGTGCTCCCACCATCGTGTTTGTGGCTTATCGTGAAAGTGTAGAGCGAGTGGGAAAATGGCTTCGCGAACAGGGTTTTAGCGCAGAAATTTATCATGGCGGAATGGAACAGGACTGGCGCGAGAGAGCTTTATACAAGTTTCGTAGTGGTGCAGCAAATGTGCTCGTTAGTACTGATTTAGCAGCACGTGGGCTCGACATTCCTGAGGTGCGTGCTATTGTTCATTATCATCTTCCACTAAAAGAGGAGGACTATATGCATCGAAACGGGCGTACCGCTCGATGGGATGCTGATGGCATGGTGTATTGGTTGTTGGGACCTACTGAACAATTGCCTGCTTATGCTCATGACGTATGTGAGTTTGAACTTGACACACACATGCGCATTATCCCCGTTTTACCACGATATGCTACTATATACATAGGTCGTGGCAAACGCGACAAACTGAGCAAAGGGGATGTGTTGGGATTTTTGTGTAAAAAAGGTGGCTTGCGATCTGACGAAATAGGTAGAATTGACGTTGGAGCGCACTATGCTTATGCTTCTGTTCTTCGCCAACGGCTAAAGGCTGTACTAAAATTAGTGGCTGGTGAAAAAATAAAAGGCATGAAAACGCTTATCGAGGAAATGAAACGTTAGTAAGTAGGTGTTTAAACAAATATGTGTATGAACATGAATGTAAAAATAAAAGACACAACATTACAGTCTGCGGCAGCTGAAGGCATGGATGCCTTTTTAACCGCTATTTATGAGGCAATAAAGCAGCAAGTCGGTGGCGAGCTAAATGCGCAGAGCATGCGTTTATTATCAACCGATCAAATAACCCTATGGGGATATATGATTTTGCGCGAAGAACTAATGGATGGAGGCTTTGTACAGCTTATATATAATGGTTATGGCCCGTTCTTCTTTGACAATCCTTTTGCTAAAGCAATGCGCCTATGGGGCTTACACGACTTTTCAAAACTCATTTATAAAGCCAAAAAAGTGTATGATGAGCACAAGGATGACTTGACTCGTGAACGCTCAGATGAGGACTTTATGGCTTTGTTTGAGCAGTATCCCGCATTTGACGATTTAGATGACGAATACGTTGAGAACGAAGAGAGCATAACAGCTGGCATAGCTTACTATGTAGATGAACATATAGCCAACTTTGTTGAAATCGAAAAATAAGTAATATAGCGCACATTATGGCAAAACCGAAAATATTACCTACGTCACGCATTAACATAAAGAATAAGCGTGCTGAACACGACTTTTTAGTAGTCGACAAGTTTACTGCTGGCATTGTGCT
Organism: uncultured Prevotella sp.; assembly: GCA_900546605.1. Taxonomy (GTDB): domain Bacteria; phylum Bacteroidota; class Bacteroidia; order Bacteroidales; family Bacteroidaceae; genus Alloprevotella. The sequence continues at coordinate 2,960 of URDV01000175.1, read as the reverse complement.
AACGGGTACTGAAATTAAAAGCATTCGTGCTGGTAAAGCCAGTTTGGTAGATACTTTTTGTTACATTCATAACGGAGAACTTTGGATGAAGAATTCGTACATTGCCGAGTATGATTTTGGCTCGTTCAATAACCATGCCACTCGTCGTGATCGAAAATTGTTGCTCAATCGCAAAGAAATTCGTTCGTTGCAAGACGACACCAAGTCGCCTGGCTTTACCATTGTACCTTTAAAAATGTTTATCAACGAAAAAGGATTGGCCAAAGTCATTATAGGGTTATGTCGTGGTAAAAAAGAGTATGACAAACGAAATGCTTTAAAAGAAAAGCAAGACCGTCGCGAGATGGATCGTGCCATGAAAGTACGCATTTGATAACGCATTTAGTGATGATGGAGTGATGAAGATGTTAAAATGGATGGTTGGTTTGTTCTTTATTTGTTTGCCACTACAAATTTTGGCAAATAAAGAGGACATGGTGAGTATCAAGGATGGAACGTTTTATGACAATGGAGCGCAACATACATTTCAATATAAGGCTTTTGCCATGTGGTATGCACCTTTGCTTGGTCAAAAGGGTAACAAGTTTGGGCGAGAGCGCCTACATGCTGAGTTAGACTCGTTACATGCCTTGGGGGTGAATGTGGTAACCTTCATAGCAGGATTGCAAGTCACGCAAAAGTCTTCTCATCACAACATGTCTGCCTCTGATTCGTGCTTAACATTATGTGCTGATGAAGCCACACTCTCAGAAGTAGACTATTTGCTTGCTGAATTACAAAAACGACAAATGAAGGCTGTTATAACTCTTGATAAAGCTCCTTCAAATGCAGTTCAGAAGCTCGAATGTTACGAAAAGTTCATTACTCAAATGCTGCAGCATCGTAATCGTTTTACTAAAAAAACGTATGTGTCTGATGCTACTATTATGGCTTGGAACCTATGTGATGTAGCCAATGAATGGACGCACCCCGATTCGTTAACAATTTATGCTGATTGGGTAAACCGCATGTCGCAGCGCATTAGGATATATGACTCTCAACATCTTATCACGGCTCCAATTACTCCCTTGCAAGTGAATGATGAACAGCAACAAAGATGGCTGCAACAATGGGTGTCATGTGTCTCGCTTAACTATGTAAATGTTCCTATAGCTCCTTTAACGCAAAATTGGGTACAAGCAGGCAACCTCTTTGCAGGTATGAGTCGTGCTTTTTTGCGCTTTAATGATGTGTGTTCTCTCTACGATAGAACGTTCTCAAATGCTGACATGCCATATGTAGTAAACATAAGCTTTCCGCGTGATGCCATGTTTAAACGACCAGGTTCCACAACAGAGGCGCGTGACACCTTTTTGGGTTACGTGTTGTCAAGGGCCGCACAAGGTGTGGTTGAGAATGGCGATGGGGCGCTACGAGGAGTAACTATTTGTGGATGGGGGGGAATGGCACGACCTAACAGCCAAGGTGAATGGACAAACTCGATAGACTATTCAGCCGAATGGTTTGACGAGCCAAAAGGTTCCTATGCAATATTTAACTGTGACAACTCAACGCTGAGTTTAATAAAAAAATACTTTTTAGATGACTAATACTTTAACTTTATTAGGCACGGGATATGCTACAGTTACTAATTGCTACAACACTTGTTTCCTATTGCGAGATGAAGAGCAATTATTGCTCGTTGATGGTGGAGGTGGCAATACCATACTTTCGCAGTTGCAAAAGGTGAGTGTACCTATCACATCCATTCACCACATGTTTTTAACCCATGCACATACTGACCATGTGTTAGGAGCTGTGTGGGTGGTTAGAATTATTTTACAGCAAATGCGAAGCGGACGATATGAGCAAACTTTACACCTTTGGGGTAATGACAAGGTGTTACATGTTTTGTCATGGATTTGTCATAACACATTGCCTAATAAGTTAGTCGCCTTACTTGATGAACGTGTTCAACTACATGTGCTTACTGATGGCGAATCATTTGACATTGGCAGTTGGCACTTTACCGCTTTTGATATTCATTCTACAAAAGAGAAACAATTTGGTTTCCGTTTAGATTTTCCCAATGGTACTTCGCTTACTTGTTTAGGCGATGAACCCTATAACGAAAAAAACAAGGCATATGTTGACAAAGTTGATTGGTTACTTTGCGAGGCATTTTGTTTGCATGGCGATGCTGACAGATTCCATCCCTATGAAAAGCATCATAGCACAGCCTTAGATGCAGCTCGTTTGGCACAATCGTTAGAGGTAAAGAATTTAGTACTTTACCATATAGAAGATAAAACGCTCAACACTCGTAAAGCCAAATATACCGCTGAGGCCAAATCATCTTTCACAGGAAATGTTTTTGTTCCGAACGATTTAGAAAGTATTCTTATTTAAGTAAGTGTTCAAAAATATTTTAGGGAACAATAGCTTTTTATGCATGCTTAATTCTCTAAAATGATTTTGTTCACTTACTTAAATATCGCGAGTTCGTAATAAGATAATAACTCAATTATCGAATTTAGAAAAAAATCTTTGTCGATTTGTACATATCAGGCTGAAGTCCTGACATCTATATAGCACTAAGTTTGCTTTTTAGTGACTCAGTTTCGTTACTATTAGCTGCAAACTTAGTCGCTACGTTCTTATAGCTACTTCAGGCCGCACTTATTACGTTTTGCATTTATTGCAGTCCGGTAAAACGCCGAAACACAACTTCTTCCGTCTTAAACCCTTTATAAATAGAGTTTCATGCTCTTTATTTCAAAAAGTAAGCCCCTTTAGTTAGCTGCACATGGCTGCAGAAGCTATTATTGGCATAAAAGCAGACATGAAATACGGTAGCAATCACGTTGTCTATGACAGGTTTTAATGCTTTTGCCCTTTCAGGGCGCGACTGCTCCTACATGGGGAGACCCAGGGTGTCGCTTCGCTTGCCCTGGGCTCCGTGCTCCATTGGGCCTTCAGCC
>URDV01000174.1 GCA_900546605.1 uncultured Prevotella sp. | reverse complement strand
GGTAAAAGTCTAAAGCACATTGTAATGCTTTTGCCCTTTCAGGGCGCGACTGCTCCAACACGTGATACCCAGGGTGTCGCTTCGCTTGCCCTGGGCTCCGTGCTCCATTGGGCCTTCAGCCCGCACTTGCACACACGCTTCTACTACACTACAATTAGTAACGAGGCTGTGCATTGGTTCTAACATAGCCTCTCAACCACGAGCATAGAAATGGCCACTATGATTTTTGCAAGGGCGGCCTGAAAGGCCAATGGAGCACTCAGCCCAGGGCAAGCGAAGCGACACCCTGGGTCTCCCCATGTAGGAGCAGTCGCGCCCTGAAAGGGCAAAAGCATTAAAACCTGTCATAGACAACGTGATTGCTACCGTATTTCATGTCTGCTTTTATGCCAATAATAGCTTCTGCAGCCATGTGCAGCTAACTAAAGGGGCTTACTTTTTGAAATAAAGAGCATGAAACTCTATTTATAAAGGGTTTAAGACGGAAGAAGTTGCGTTTCGGCGTTTTACTAGACAGTTCCCTTTGCCAGAATGGCAAACAAGTTGAGATAATAACAAAGATGATATTTGAACTTTGTTATATAGAAGCAATAGTTTTCATCACAAATCCCCTTTGAGTGCTACTTAAAAAGACTCACACAACCCAGTTTGACCTTATAGTAGAAAAATGCTTGCCAAAACCCTTTTACGGATTATGGCAAGCATTTAAATCAACTATTGATAATTAGGCTCATACAAGATGTCCTAACTTACTTTATGGTCTCATAACTTACTCAGCGATGAGTGAGAACTCAGCACCTGAAGCAAAGTCTTGACCATTTTGCTCATTCAATGCGCGGAAACGAATGTAACGTGCCTTGACTGGTTTGCTAAACATGACACGCTTTAATTCGGCATTAGCAGCAAAAGTGCCTTTATAAATGGGTTCACCCCAATTTTTGCCATCTTGGCTTACGTAAATTTCGTAATCCTTTACCCAACCATTTGAGCCACTCTGACGAGGCAACATGGTGAAGCCCTTCATGAGTTTAGGTTCAGCTGCATCAAAGTCAACCCAGTGAGGATACTTGGCAAGGGTTATAGAGTACATGGTGTGCCACATTGTTGCAGGATCGCCATCAACCATATTGGCGGCACTACCACCATTAGGCTCCTCAGACGAAGCAAATACTACTTGGAGGGGTACACTCTCAACCTTGGCATAAGTCATAGACGTTTTCATCAAGGGGTTATCCTTGTACCATGTGCTGATGGTACCACCTGCACGCATATTGATAGGTGCGGTGTAGGCTACAGCCTTTTTGCTTCCATTCAACGCATACATAATGGTGCGTCCCTTGGCAGGTGAACTGAGCGTTACAACCCCCGTACGGCTGTGTTCGATGCTGATGGGTTGCTCGCCCGAAAGACTCACTTTGGCTGCCTCAGCAACTGTTTGACCAGCGGTTACAGGACGGATAACAAAGCCGAAGTTGTAGTTAGTGCTACGTGCTTGGTCCTCAATGAACGGGCCACCTTGACCACAGCTGGCGCCACCTAAGCCCGTTACTTTGGCATCAAGATGCAAGTAGGTGCCATCAGATGCAGGGAGCTGATAAATGTGAGCGGCAGTGGTGAGCTGTTGTTGGCTCCATGGTAATGCCGAAGCAGACATCACGCTGTCGGCTACAAAGGCTACGCTTGTGCCTTGGCCATTGCTGAGGGCACACCAACGTACCTCTTCACGGTTACCCATGGATTGAGGCTTAGGCAAAATAATGTCTTGCTTGCCTACTTCGCCTTGGTATTGCTCAATAAACTGTCCGGTCTTGCGGTCGGCATAGTTGTTGACAGGACCACGGCCATAGTACTGGAATTGATTGAATTCCTTAGGCAACTTCATGGCATAACCTATGCGGGGCAATACCACATTGGAACGATTAGCCGAAATGGCACTCTGTAACTCAACCGAACCATCGGGATAGATGGTGTAAATTTGGTTCGTAGTGAACTTAAAGTCATCAGCGCCCAATGCGTGTTTGCCTTTATCGAAGGTGTAAACGGTTTCGGGGTTACGATCATGATCGGTGTAAACCTGCTGACAACCTTCGCGACCTTGGCTCTCAATGGTAAGGCTGATTTGCGTAATACCATTCTTGCCCTTAACAATAGAAGGAGTGCCGATTACTTTGTGTTGAAGATCGTAAAGGCCATTCTTAAACCACTCGTTATGATAACCTATACCCGCATCATTGTCAGTAGGAGCGCGGAAAGCATCAAGTTTAGGACCATTACCCTCGGTTATTACTTCAGTGCCGCCATACACAAGGTGACTAATAGCACCTGTGTGAAGGTCTATATCGATGTCATAACCTTGACCTTTAACGTTCACTTTGTCCTTAGTTTTTGTCATGTTGACGGGTTGCTTAGCAGCCACTTGCTTCATGGCGGGAGCCTTGACATCAGCACCCTTCACACGGAGTTGCTCCTCCATTTGCACATAACCCTTCTTGGCCCAAGGCATATCTTTACCTTGCATAAACTGTACTTTTACAAAGTATTCGCTGGCTGGGTCAAGTTGGTTGTAGTTATAATCCAACACATACTGTTGGCGCTCACGCGGACCAAGAATATTCTTGGCACCCATCAAAGGCTTATTCTTTTCAACACAAACGCCATCTTTGTAAAGTGACCATACTATTTGATAGCCCTTGAGTGGTTCAAAGTAGTTTTTGTTGAATATTTCAATGCGGCCTTGCTTCAAATCAACTGCTTTGACGCCTACATTTTGATATACCTTCTTTACTTCAAAGTATTGTGCCTTGGGTGAGAGGTCGGGACGCATCACACCATTCATACAGAACATACCATCGTTAGGTTTGTTGTCAGGACCAAAGTCGCCACCATAACCCCAATATTTCTGTCCTGTTTTAGGATCAATACCTTCCATAGCTTGGTCAACCCAGTCCCAAATGGCACCACCCATAAAGAAGTTGGTGCTTTCAATGGCATTCCAATAGTCAACCAAGTTGCCCACAGCATTACCCATAGAGTGTGCATACTCTGAAATGTGGTAAGGGTACTTCATGTTGTAGTTACCCTTAACAGCACCTTGCACCCAAGCTATAGATGGATATTGATTTGAACCGAGGTCGACAATATCGTTGTTGCGCTCATACTGTACAGGACGGCTTTGGTCGTACTGTTTGATGGCTGCATAGCAATCCTTAAAGTTTTCGCCAGGACCAGCTTCGTTGCCAAGACTCCATATTACGACTGATGGATGGTTAACGGTAGAATGTACCATCTCCATGTTACGAGCAATGTGAGCATTGCGGAACTCAGGTACGTGCGAAAGGCTTTCCTTGCCATAATAGTACTCATGACTCTCAAGGTTGGCTTCATCTTCCAGATAGATACCATACTTGTCGCACAAGTAGTACCAATAAGGCGCATCAGGATAGTGTGAATTGCGTACATGGTTAATGTTGCCGCGCTTCATGAGGAATACTTCCTTCTCCATTTGCTCGCGGCTGATATAGTGACCCGTTTGAGGATTATTTTCGTGACGATTTACGCCCTTGAACTTGATGGGTTGACCATTTAAGTAATAGTAGCGGCCAGCCAATCCGAATTCATCTTTGTCAGCGGGTGTATCTTTAATCTCTATTTTACGGAAACCCACATTGGTTGAGAAGGTTTCAACTACTTGACCTTTTTTGTCCTTCAGTTCGCCCACTAAGGTGTAACGATAAGGAGCCTCAGCACTCCAAGGCTTAATGCCTTGTCCTGCCTTAAGGGTTACTTGTGCGGTGAGTTCACCACCCTTAGCAACCTCGCCTACTTGAGCTGTGGCTGTAACGCCAGGCACAAGGGTATTCTCTTCGCTATAGAGCTTATTTTGATAGAGCGAATAGCTAATGGTGTAACCTTTAGCTGCTTTGGTGGTAAGGTTGCGCACCTCGGCCGATATGTGGAGCGAAGCATCGGTGAAAGTGGCATCATAATCGGGAATGGCCTTGATGTCGCGCACTTGCACCTTAGGCTTGGCCGTTAATGCTACACTACGGAAAATGCCTGGCAAGCGGAACATATCTTGGCTCTCGAGGAAGGAGGCATCAGAATTGCGATACACCTCAACAGCTATAATATTTTCACCCTTTTTGTTTAGATATGGAGTGATGTCGAACTGGGCTAAGTTGCGCGAGTTCTTTGAAAAGCCTACATAGTGACCATTGATGTAGAGATAGAAGAAGGGATCAACACCATCAAAGTTTACGTAAACTTCTTTACCTTCCCAATCAGCAGGAATGGTAAAGGTGCGACGATAAGAACCTACTTCATTACGATTTTTGTAGGTCATCCAGTTTTGAGGAGGTGTACGCATTACGCCCCCCTTCCAGTCGCCTTGGCGCACTTGGTGCTGGAATATGACACGCTGGTTAGAGTAAAGGGGTTCACCATACTTAAAAGACCCATCAGCTTGACGACCAGCCATGTTCCACGACATAGGAACTTGTATTTTATCCCAACCTGAAGCGTCAAAGTCTACTTTGTAAAAATCCTTCACACGTTCATTAGGATTCTTGGCCCAATGGAACTGCCATTCGCCATCAAGGCTCTGCCACAGCGAACTATTCTCAGGTAACACCTTGCGAGCTTGCTCCACGTTTTGGAACGAGAAGAACCAAGCATGTGGTTGCTGCTTGTTGTAAGCTACAGAGTCGGGGCTTTGCCATTCCCACCCCGTAGGGGCAGACATCTTTCCGTAGTAAAAACCTCCTAACGGCGTGATTTGCGCCCACATGGGGGCAGCCATCAACGCAGCCAAAAGGGTAAGGGTTGTTTTGCGCATTGTCAAATGTTTTTATATTTGTTTTTTGTTTTTCATGGGACAAAGGTAAGATAAACTAAACGCAATACAAAACAAAACTACTGAAAGAGTGCCTTTTTGCTTACATTTTTATGAGTTTTACGAGTTGCACAAGGCTATTGATAACCCGTTGGCGGAAATTCAGGTTAACGGGTAAACAAGTTGACAGGTTAACAAGTAAGTATGCTTTACACC
>URDV01000173.1 GCA_900546605.1 uncultured Prevotella sp. | reverse complement strand
CCTCTTCAACCTCTGTTTCTGAACCTTTTCGTTCAGCCAGATGAGCAAAAGAAAGTTTGCTTTCATTTTGCCATGGCGAGAAAAGGTGCGCGAAAGCGAACGAAATACTGCACCCATTCATATCAACTAATTTTAAACACCTACTTACATTTCCTCGCACACTTTTAGCTAAAGTGTGCGAGGTTTTCTTTATCTTTGCACCATAAATCAATAAATGAATAAGGTAGGCAAACAAAAAATTGCCCCCTTAACACATCACAAACATTATGAGTGAACAACAGAAAAAAATCAAGCAGCTTGTAGAACTCCGCCAAAAGGCCCGTTTGGGTGGCGGCGAAAAGGCTATTGAAAAGCAACACGCCAAAGGCAAAGCTACGGCTCGCGAACGCATCGAACTCTTGCTCGACAAGGGTTCGTTCGAGGAAATGGATATGTTCAAACTTCACCGTTGCCACAACTTTGGCATGGAGAAGAAGCAGTTTTTGGGCGACGGCGTTGTAGCTGGTAGCGGTACTATTAATGGCCGATTGGTTTACGTCTTTGCACAAGACTTTACCGTGAATGGTGGTTCGTTGTCTGAAACCATGGCTCAAAAAATATGCAAGGTGATGGACCAAAGTATGAAGATGGGTGCTCCTTGCATTGGTCTTAACGACTCGGGCGGTGCACGTATTCAAGAGGGCATTAACGCCTTAGCGGGCTTTGGCGAAATCTTCCAACGCAACATTGAAGCCTCGGGTGTAGTACCTCAAATTTCAGGCATCTGTGGTCCTTGTGCTGGTGGTGCTGTTTACTCACCTGCTTTAACAGACTTCGTTGTAATGCTTGAAGGCATTAGCTACATGTTCCTTACAGGTCCGAAAGTTGTAAAGACCGTAACTGGTGAAGATGTTACTCAGGAAGACCTCGGTGGCGCAGCCGTTCACTCTACCAAGAGTGGTGTATGTCACTTTACTGCCAAAACCGAAGAAGAGTTTGCAGGCATTATTCGCAAGTTGCTCTCATACATTCCACAAAACAACATGGAGCGCGCTCCACGCATTGAATGCACCGACCCCATTGACCGTAAGGAGGATTTGCTCAACGAAATTATTCCTGACAACCCCAACATGGCTTACGACATGTACAAGGTGATTGGTGCGGTTGTTGACAATGGTGAGTTCATGGAGGTTCACCGCAACTTTGCACGCAACATCATCATTGGTTTTGCACGTTTCAATGGTCAGAGCGTAGGTGTTGTAGCCAACCAGCCCAGCGTTTATGCAGGTGTGTTAGACTGTAACGCATCGCGCAAGGCTGCACGTTTTGTACGCTTCTGCGACTGCTTCAACATTCCTATCGTATCGTTGGTTGATGTTCCAGGTTTCTTGCCCGGTACAGGTCAGGAGTACAATGCTGTTATTGACCATGGTGCTAAGTTGCTCTACGCTTATGGCGAGGCCACAGTGCCCAAGGTTACAGTTACATTGCGCAAGAGCTATGGTGGTTCACACATCGTGATGGGTTGCAAGCAGCTCAAAGCTGACTTGAACTATGCATGGCCTTCAGCTGAAATTGCTGTTATGGGTGCCTCAGGTGCAGTAGCCATTCTTGATGGCAAAGAGGCTAAAACTAAGGAAGACCCCAAGGCCTTCTTGGCTGAAAAGGAGAAGGAATACAACGACCTCTTCACGAACCCTTACAAGGCTGCCGAGTATGGCTACGTTGACGATGTTATTGAGCCACGCAACACTCGTTTCCGCATTTGCCGCGCATTAGCTCAGCTTGAAAACAAGCGCGAAGTTCGTCCAGCAAAGAAGCACGGTAACATTCCACTCTAAGCTTTTTAACTAATGTGACAAAGGCTTATTACGTAAAAGCCTTGTCACATTAGCACATTGCTACATTAGCACATTAACGCAATGAAAACATTTCAATACAAACTGGGTGAACAAACCATCACCATCCGTCTTGACGAGAAACAAGGCACCATTGCCGACTTTTTAGTTGATGGTTTTCACACAAAACCCACTGATGAAGAAATGCCTGCATTCGCTGCTGCCATCTCGCTCGCACTCATTGAGCACGAAGTTGAGATTGTTCACGACGATGAGCCTGGCATCATCACTGTTCAAAACCATCGCACCAACTGGAACAACCCAGCTGACTTGATGACACAAATTTAAGCATTATCACGCACAATGAAACAATATAAGTATACTATCAATGGTGCCCAGTTCGATGTAACCATCGACAGCATTGTTGGTTCAAAGGCTAAAGTCGAGGTTAACGGCATTCCCTTTGAGGTTGAAATGCAGGGTTCTTCATTGGTTGAAGAGGCTCTGCCCACAGTTACAACTGATGGCGCAGCCCCTGCTGCAACTCCTGCTGCACCAGCTGCAACTGAAAACACCACTGCAGCACCTGCTGCTAAGAGCGGTCCAGGTGCTGGCACTCCTGTTAAGGCTCCTCTGCCTGGTGTTGTTACCAAAATTTTGGTTAACGAAGGCCAAGCTGTAAAGAAGGGTGATACCGTGCTCGTGCTCGAAGCTATGAAAATGGAGAATAACATCACTGCCGAAGCTGACGGCACCGTTAGCGGCATTTGTGTAAGTGCTGGCGATAGCGTAATGGAGGGCACTACGCTCATTACCATTGCCTAAGTTCAACTTACTCAATATATGAAATATCCCATGATGGGGTGATTAACAAGTTTCATTTAGCTACTTGTTAATCACCCCATCATGGGTTTTACTTACCTCATACATCACCACCTACGCAATAATATATATATAACAACAGGCACACCCATAAATGGGGTGATAGCAGCAAGTGGCAACACGCCTCGCTCACCAGGCAGATGTGATAATATTAACGAAAGCACAGCTACCCCTGCCCCCAGCACCCATGTATGTGGCACAAGTTGCCCATGATTAGCCGTACGGCACACCATACGTGCCAAATGGGGAACAGCCAACCCTATAAACGAAATGGGGCCACACAAGGCGGTAGTAGTGGCTGTTAGCAAACCCGTCAACACAAGCAGCCATGTGCGCACACGCTGCACACTGATGCCAAGGTTGGCCGCATAGTCGGTGCCTAACAGCAAAGCATTAAGCGAACGGTTGCACACAAGCACAAGCATTGTGGGCAGCAAAACAAGTACAGCCATAAGGGGTAAGCGCTGTAAGGGAACGCTTGCAAAATCGCCCATACCCCACACTATAAAGCCACGCACACCATCAGCCGAAGCATAAAAACATAACAACGAAATAACAGCCGAAAGCACAAAGTTTAACATCACGCCTACCACTAACAATGCTAAGTTGCCTCGCAAGTAGTGGCTGCACATGGTGAGCAAAGCTATAACGCCACAAGCGCCCACAAAGGCGGCAACTATGGTGAGTGCTACGCCAGCAAGGGCTGTATCGCCCATGGTCCAACTGCCTCCCAACAATAGCAAAGCCAATGCGGCACCTAATGAGGCACCACTATTCACACCTAACAAAGCTGGGTCGGCCAGTGGATTGGCAAATAGTGTTTGCATAACTAAGCCACTCACCGATAGGGCTGCTCCTGCTAACAAAGCCGTTACAAGTTGGGGTAAGCGCGATTCGAGCACAACGAAACGAGCCATTTCATCACCTCCACCCATAAACACTTGCACCACGTCGGCCAATGATAGTGGCACACTGCCCGTTAACAAGGCAAGTACACAAAGCAATGCTAAAAGCGGAATTGTTAGCTTCATTTTAATGGTGTATAATAAGGAGTGTCACAACTTACCTTTGCCGTATGAAATACATTTATCAAGTTGCGTAACAAATAATCAGGATGAAAGGGAACCTCTTCATAAAAAGGCTGACGAAGCGTATTGCAACCATACACATGATGGTGTTGCCAAGGAGCAAACTGAGCATATTGTGCACAGTCACGCTTCATTTGTTCATAACTTAGGTCATTTAACTGGCCATACTTAACGAGCCATATATCGGCCTTATGGGCTCGAGCATAAACGCTCTCCAGGTCGAGTGGTATGCTACCACTTTCTTTACGATCGGCCCATATATACTGTCCTCCAGCATCGGTTATAAATTGGCCCATAGTGCTGGCTCCCCCAGGTTGATACCAGGTGGAACCCATGCGCAAGTCACACATCACGGTGGGATGCTCTCCCCCACTCTGCAAGGCTTGCTGCTTTAGTTGAGTGTAACGTTGAGCCACTTCAGCAAAGAGCGAGTCGGCAGTATGAGCCTTGCCATATAGTCTACCATAAAAACGCATCCACTCGGCACGTCCCAGGGGAGATGTTTCCATATAGTCGGCACATTCTATTAAGGGGATGCCAGCATGCTGCAATGCTCCATGGTCATTTTGATCAAACGAACTTACCAACACGGCATCAGCTTGCACGGCTTTGTAACGTTCTACATCGGGGGTCATAGCAGTGCCCATATCGTTCACCTCGGTATGTGTGGCTAAATATTGCTGAAGGCGTTGGCTCACTATGTAGCTGACATCGGTTATGCCTACCATACGTGCCTCAGCACCTAAGTCGAGGAGCAAGGCTGCATGCACAGACGATGTAACAACCGTTCGCTTTAATGGGGTGCGAATGAGCGTACCTTGTGGCATTTGCTGTGGCAACTGCTGAGTGTCAGGCACAAGCACATAGCTGGCCAAGGTGCTTTCCTTGTGCCACGGATTGCTTACCTGCACCAAAGTAAAACTATCTGTTTGTTCCATGTGTAGCAAACTGGCATACTGCAAAGGCTCAAGGTTGGCCACTGGCTGCGAAGCACATGCTGTTAACAATAATAGGAGCAAAAGATATTGTAATGGACGAATCATATGCATATGGGGTAAGTAGGTGTTCTATTTATTTTTATGTTAGAACTTGCATGTTGTCAGAGTGCAATACAGCCCCAACAACCATTTTACGCGTTGGCGGAATTAGCAAACGGGGTAATAGGGAAATAGGTTAATGGGATAATGGTGTAATGGGTAAGTTTGTCAAGTTTTTTAGCTGCTTACCATTCTGACTATAACGCGTTGGCGGAATTAGTAAACAAGTTGACAAGTTAACGGGTTAACAGGTA
>URDV01000172.1 GCA_900546605.1 uncultured Prevotella sp. | reverse complement strand
ATACTTACTTGTTAACCTGTCAACTTGTTAACCCGTTAACCTGAAATTCCGCCAACGGGTTATAAACTAAATTTAAACACCCACTTAAATATATTATATATGTATAGAAAACTAAAGGTAAGGCTACTTGCATTGGTTGCTGTAACCTTCATGTCATTGGTGTCGGTGTTGCCGTTGCATGCGGTGTTGAAGGAGCAAAATTTGTCGCAAACGTTGGCTGTGTTACGTGCGGAGTTGGAGTCTGCTTACAAAGAGCAGCAACAAAACATGGCTCGCTATGGCATTATTACGCAAATGCAGCATCAGCAAATGGTGTCGCTAATGCAGCGTAGTGATCAAATAGGTCTGATGCTATACTCGCAAAAGCAGGACTTCACGTTTGACATGACCTATGCTTGTCATGAGGCTACACAACTTTACCTTGAATTTAACAAGCGTAGTGTGCCTTATCAAAAGATATTGGCTCGCATTAACACTGAACTGAATAGGTATAATGCGTTGATAGTCTCATTGCAGTCCATTCCGCCTGTTGTGCAGCAAAATGATGCGCATCCGCAAGTGAAGGTGAAGGGTAAAGGCGAAGTGCCATTGTTAGTAGGTCCACTTTCGATGCCTCGTATGCACCAGCCCGCTGATTCGGCTCATCGTGGCCCCAAGGGGGCAGTGCAGCCTTTTATGCTCGACAAACAAGGACAGGCCAATCGTGCTGCTTGCCTGAAGTATGCTACGGCTTTGCGTAATAACTTGGACAAATTGAAGGAATCGGTTATTCGCGACAACGAGCATTACAAAATGACTTCGGGCAAACTTAAAAAGCTAAATGATTATGCCTTGCAGCGTTACACAACCATACAACGCAATATTTTTGTAAATGGTGATGCAAACTACTTTGAAATATTAGGGCAGCTGACACGCTACATGCAACTGGCCAAGGCTGATGCTAACGAGAAGTATGACACTGAACATGTTGATGTAAATGGTAAACGACAAGAGGTGAAGTCGCAGTGGCGCGGCCCTATTGTGGTGGGCTTGACTTTCTTTGTGCTCTTCTACATCATTTTAGCTGCTTTGTTGAGCAATGTTATTGTGCGTTGGTTAGTGCCTAAGCGTTATCGCACAGAAGAGTTTATGAAAAAGAAGGTGTGCATTATTTTAGCGGCTGCGATGGTGATATTTGCCATATCTATTATGGTGTGTCGCACGTTTATGTCGCACAACTTCTTCTTAATGGCATCAAAGCTGCTTATTGAGTATGCTTGGTTGTTGTGTGCTATATTCATTTCATTACTCATACGCTTAGCAGGCGACCAAATAAAAAGTGGATTCCGCATTTACACACCTATAATGTTGATGTCGTTCATCGTCATCACCTTCCGCATCATCTTTATACCCAATAACTTGGTGCAACTCATCTTTCCGCCCATATTGTTGCTCTTTACTTTGTGGCAGTGGCGGGTAATATGTCGTCATAACGACAATATTCCTCGCAGCGATATGTTTTATACCTGGGTGTCGCTTACCATTATGGTGGCTTCAACTTTTGCTGCTTGGTATGGCTATACGCTGCTATCGGTTCAAATATTGATATGGTGGATGTTTCAACTGGCTTGCATTCAAACGGTTACGTGCATTTATGACCTATTGGCGGTTTATGAAGAGCGTTATTTAGTGAAAAAAATTGGTGAGATAAAGCAAACAAGCAAAGCAAAGATTGCACACCTTAATATATTAGAGGCTATACGGGTGCGTCATGAAAAGCATATAAACCAAACGTGGTTCTATGACTTTGTGGCCATGGCTGCGGTGCCAGTGGTGGGCGTATTGTCGGTGCTGCTTTCTATATGGTGGGCCGCTGATGTGTTTGACCTTACTGCTACGGTTGTTAACATATTCATGTACAACTTCTTAAATGTGGAAGGCGTGGTGCAATTGTCATTGTTTAAAATAGTGTTGGTAGCCTCACTATATTTCATTTTCCGCTACTTGAACTATTTAATCAAGGCTCTCTATCACAAGTATCACAAGTCGAAAGTGGTGGTAAATGGCCAACCCAACTTTACTTTGGCCAATAACATCATTGCCATTTGTGTGTGGGGCTTATATGCCATCATATCAGTTCGCTTGCTTAAAATACCTTCAACGGCTGTGTCGGTTATATCAGCTGGTTTGGCTACTGGTGTTGGTTTTGCTATGAAGGACTTGCTTGAGAACTTCTTCTATGGCATTTCACTCATGACAGGACGTGTGCGTGTGGGTGACTTTATAGAGTGCGATGGAATACGCGGAAAGGTGGATAGTATAACTTATCAAAGCACACAAATTGTTACGGCCGATGGTTGTGTAATAGCCTTCCTTAATAGTTCATTGTTTAGCAAAAACTTTAAGAATATTACTAAGAACCATTCGTATGAAATGGTAAAGGTGCCCGTAGGCATAGCTTATGGCGCTAATGTTGGAGAGGTGCGCACCATGTTGGTGGATGCTGTGAAAGCTTTGATGCAAAAAACACCTGATGGACGCGACATCATTAGTAGCAAAAAGCCCATTAGTGTGGTGTTTGATGAGTTTGGTGACAACAGTGTAAACTTGTTTGTAACATATTGGGTGCTGGTGGAACAAAAGTTTGTTATGACGGGTCAAGTGAAGGAGGCTATCTATAACACCTTGAATGCACATAACATTGAAATACCTTATCCACAACGCGACCTTCACATACGTTCGGTTGAGGTGCCCTTGCAGGTGAACAAAGGCTAACACCGTTTGATGTTTTGGCGTAAAAAGAGCCGTGTTTATAAAAAAATGTACTAAATTTGCTTCGTTTTACCTTATTCGCTAAGTGAATAAGGTAAAACGAAGCTTTTATCTTTTTTAGCGCATGGGACACGAAGAACAATTTAAATATCTACAACATATCAATTCGCCCGCCGATCTTCGTAAGTTAAGTATCGATGAGCTGCCAGCTGTTTGTGATGAACTGCGACGCGACATCATAAACGAATTGGCTGACAATCCAGGACACTTTGCCTCAAGCTTAGGCTTGGTTGAAATAACCGTAGCCATGCACTATGTGTTTCATACTCCTTATGACCGCATTGTGTGGGATGTGGGGCATCAAGCTTATGGACATAAAATACTGACGGGGCGTCGTGATGCTTTTCATACCAATCGCAAGTTGCATGGCATACGTCCCTTTCCCTCACCTCAAGAGAGTGAATATGACACGTTTGCCTGTGGTCATGCTTCTAACTCTATTTCGGCTGCTTTGGGCATGTCGCTCGCTGCTGTAAAAAAAGGCGAAGACGATAGGCACGTGGTGGCTGTTATTGGCGATGGATCCATGAGTGGAGGTTTGGCTTTTGAGGGATTGAATAACGTGTCAGACACGCCTAACAACATGCTCATTATATTGAACGATAACCACATGAGCATTGATCGTGCTGTAGGAGGCATGAAGGAGTATCTGCTACATTTGCACACCAGTTCATGGTATAACCGTTTGCGCTTGGGCATATCGCGCAAATTGACGCGTTGGGGCGTGCTGAATGAAAATCGTCGTCGTGCGGTTATTCGTTTTAATAACTCGGTAAAGTCGTTGTTAGCTAATCAGCAGAACATTTTCGAGGGACTTAATATTCGCTATTTCGGTCCGACAAATGGGCATAATGTGATTGAACTTGTGCGCATTTTGAATGAAATAAAGGACATGAAAGGGCCTAAACTGTTGCACCTTCATACACAAAAGGGGTATGGTTATCAACCTGCTATGGAAAATGCTACATTGTGGCATGCTCCAGGCAAATTTTGTGTAGAAAGTGGTGAACGTATTATTGAAAAACCTACTGAACCACAGCCTCCTAAGTTTCAAGAGGTGTTTGGGCAAACGTTGCTTGAGCTGGCACAACAAAACCCACGCATAGTGGGAGTAACACCAGCCATGCCCACTGGTTGCTCAATGAATATATTAATGAAGGCAATGCCTGACAGAGCTTTTGATGTAGGTATAGCCGAGGGACACGCGGTCACTTTTTCGGCAGGTATGGCCAAAGAAGGTTTGCAACCTTTTTGCAATATTTATTCAGCCTTCGCACAGCGAGCCTACGATAACGTGATACATGATTCTGCTTTGCTTGATTTGCCTGTTGTGCTTTGTCTGGATCGTGCTGGCTTGGTAGGCGAGGATGGACCTACTCACCATGGCGCTTTTGACTTGGCTGCCTTGCGCCCTATACCTAATCTAACCATTGCTTCGCCTTATGATGAGGCTGAGCTAAGACGATTAATGTTTACAGCTCAATTGCCTAACAAGGGAACTTTTGTTATTCGTTATCCGCGTGGTCGTGGCTCACTGGTTGATTGGCATTGTCCCTTGCAGGAGGTGCCTGTTGGAAGCGGGCGCTGCTTGAAGCAGGGTAGCGACTTAGCTATCGTTACTTTAGGACCTATTGGTACAGAAGCAGCTGAGGCTATAGCTGATGTTGAAAAACAACTGCCAGGTAGAAGTATTGCCCATTATGATTTACGTTTTTTAAAGCCACTTGATGATGACTTGCTTTGTGAAGTGGGTGAAAACTTTAAAACGATTATAACAGTAGAGGATGGTGTACGTTTAGGAGGAATGGGCTCTGCCGTGCTTGAGTGGATGAATGACCATCATTACCACCCCGATGTGATAAGGTTGGGGTTGCCTGATACCTTTGTTGAACATGGTACGGTGGCACAACTCCGTCATATAGTGGGAATTGATGCACAAACAATAGCGCAAACTATGCTGACTTTGTTGAAGTAATGAAAAAAAAGATGATGCGGTTAGTGGCAATGCTACCGCATCATCTTTTTTAGGGCTGTTTTACTAATTTAGGGCATGTTATTACCTGTTGGCGGAATGGGTTAATAGGTTAACGGGTTAACAAGTTGACAGGTTAACAAGTTGACAGGTTAACAGGTTAACAAGTTGACAGGTTAACAGGTTAACAAGTAAGTATGCTTTACACCACTTATAATGTTAAAGCAGAATGACAGGAAACTTAAAAAGCTTGGCAAACTTACCTGTTAACCCGTTAACTTGTCAACTTGTTTACTAATTCCG
>URDV01000171.1 GCA_900546605.1 uncultured Prevotella sp. | reverse complement strand
CTCACCCCGAATGGGGTGAGATTGGCGCGTGAAATGTCATTTGACATAAAATGGTGTAGTAAATTTTGGCGGATTTTGCACACTTACCTAACGGGATAAGTTAGTCTGCCCAAATTTCCCCACTATCAGGGTCACTCCACAGGTCTTTAATATTTTCTTCTGTATAGTCATCATCCTTTGCAAACTCTAATGATGACATATTTAGAATAGCAGTTTGTGTGTCGAACTGAAAAACGCGAATTTGGGGTTTAATATATAGCTTCTTTTTCATTGTTTCGATGCTTATTTGATGATAACCTTCATTGTTTTGTTGCCACGTTTCACGATGTTTACGCCTTTCATCGGTGCAGCAAGTCGTTTACCATTCAGGTCGTAATATTCCACATTGTCAGCGTTGAGTGTTTCGAGAGGTGCAACGTTGTCGATGCTCGTTGTTGGATTGTCTATACGCAGAGAGAGTTGAGCAGCACCATTGGGAGCAGCACCCTCAAGCCATGATCGGAAAGGACCAACCCTCAATGCCTTTGTATTAGGCGAAGACTCCTTCAACTTTGCCACATTCCAGAAATTATCTTTACGAATAATATATCCGTTGGTCAGTTCCTTAGCCCAATAAGTGCCCATAAAATTCAAATCGCCTACTTCATTTGTGTTTGTGGTTACATTTATACCTGCGTTCTCAGCCACAAAGGTCAGTTCGGTTTGTTCGCCCTTGCGTTTTACTATACAAGGCGTTCCCGCAGAAACCTCTCCTTCAAGACTACGCAGCACAATTTCATCGCTCGCAATATGATCTATGGCATATAAATTGTAGGGTTCTTCACCCGTTAATTTCAAGTTGTATGGCAACACGAGTGTCCCCCATGTGTTGGACATTGTGCGACTGTACGAAGCTTCTTTTACTTTGCCATCTGTTAGTTCACTTATATACGATGCGTCGCTAAGACTTACATATTGGGGAGTATTGGAAAAAACTTGTATATTATTTAAACCTTTAGGCAACGACAGAAATTTTAAACTTTGTATTTTACTATTCGCAAAAGCAGATTGTTCAATTTCTTCCAATGTCGCTGGTAACACAACTTGTTTATTTGCTAATATTTTAATACCATTAAAAGCATGATATCCCAATTTTTTTAAGTTATTCGATAGTATCAACTTACCATTAAATCCTGTGCAACCCTTAAACGCTCCTTCTGCAATTTCAATTCCTGAAACAACAATGATCATAACTTCCTGCCCGTAGCTACTGACTCTGTAAATAACTAAATTAAGTGCAATTCATAGGATAAAAGCATTTTTGCCAACGTACCCTATTGACATGGTTAATAAAAGCAATGACTGTTGTACGTTCATGAAAAAAGCGTGGTACTATCGCCCATTGCCGAAATAGAGGTTGTGGAAGAGACCTATTCAGTATGCAACAGACAATAGCCCACGCTTGTAGAGAGGTATATTGTGAAAAACACACGTTGCCCCACGCCGCCTATAAAGGGAGGGCGTGAGGAGCGTATACAATGATACCAAAGTATGCGTGAGCGATAATGTACCGTGTGCCCTACTGAATTTTGAATTTCTATTTCAAGACAACGTTCAATACGCTCATTCATTGAGAGTCTTCACAGCTGATGGGCATTTCCACCAGCTCCAACTCTAGATGCAAAAATAAGCATTATTTCCGACAACAATACTTTTTGTCAGATATTTTGATTGTTCTGATAAACCAAACGACAATAAGAGACAACGTCCATTGTGTCTTTGTAGGGGCACATTATGGTTCGTTGTCTCTTATTGTCGTTTGATATATTCCCAAAATCCTCACACAGATTATCTGTGTTTATTTCCTTAATAAAAACGCGTTGGCGGAATTTCCGGCTAACTAGTTAACAAGTTGACAAGTAAGTTTGTCAAGCTTTTTAAGCTTCTTACCATTCAGATTTTAACATAATAAGTAGTGTAAAGCATACTTACTTGTCAACCTGTCAACTTGTTAACCTGTTAACTGGAAATTCCGCCAATGGGTTAATAAAAGGATAAAGTGCTTTGTTCTGGGTTAGCACAGTCACACCTCCTCGCGCTGCCTTTTCAATTTCTCCCTTGCCTCATTTATCAGCGTGGCGGCAGCGCACAAAGGCTATCAACTCCGGACTCTCAAATCCGCGCTCACGCAGCAGCAGCTTATGGCCGAGGCGCATACTTGTTTATTTCATGTATAACAAACCTCTTCCTAAAAGCCACATCTTTATTTCACCAAAACGATTTCATTGTAAGTATGGCGTTCCCCGTCACACTCAATGTGCAGCAAATAAATACCCCGCTCCAACTTTCGGAGTGATAGCACACCCTGGCGTCCGTCAGCAGACAAAGCACGCTTAACCAAGCTGCCGCTTACGTTGTACATGCTCACACCGAACAAATCGTGAGCCGAAATAATAAAATCGTCACCCTTGCGCCTCACACTGAATGGTTTAGTAGTGGGCAAACAAGTTGAGGTTGACGATGACCCTGTCACCACATCTTGCTGAAAGAGTGTGAGCACATCGCCCTCGCGTTTCAGGTAATAGGGGGCCGCCTTAGGATTGTTCAGCTCAACGTCTTGCCCGTCAAGCTGGCCCATAACTATAAGGCGATAGGTGTGGCCATCGTACCATGGCAAATTATCCTTGCGCAGCCAATAGCTAAATAATGGTACGTCGTAAGATGACGACACGTCAACCTCGTCATCAATGCCTTTCACATAAGTCCTTTCTTTCGTCTGAGTGTCTTCGGCCAGCATCGTAATATGTCCGCTGTAACACTTGTCTTCTGATGTGCGCAACGACACAGCAAGTTTGAAAAGAGACGTTTGCGAGAGGTCAACACTGCCATTCTCAATCTTGTCGTTAGAGTCGTCGGCCATGAACACTTCAACCTTGGCCATGAGCGGTTTGTCCTCTGCTTCAGCTACATCAATGTAAGGCACCTCCTTGTCGTGTATATTATTGATGGGGTAAAACAGAGACTCCTCCGCGTCGGCCGAAAGCAGCAACTTCGCTTCGTAACGCCCTGGCACAAGACTGGCGGGGAGTGAAAGCGTGATGGGAATTTCTGTTTCAGAAAATCCTTCTATTTCAGTACATTCGTCCACCCGGGTATCTAACACAACCACCTGATGCTCATCAAGCAGCTGCACCCTCATGTAGCAGTCGCGCGGCACACCATTCAGGTTTTTAACAGTAAAAAATGCCTGCACCCTGCCACCCTGTTCGACCGCACCGCTGAGGCGTGGCTGTGCCATGAGCTGAAAGTGAGCCTCGTCGGAGCACACCTCAGACACGCGACCTGCATCGTCGGTCAGTTCCACCTCAATGATGGGGGCCTTTTTCATTCTGAACAGGTCGCCCCATGTGCCATCGTCGTTACGGGCCACACACACGGGGGTAAGGCTATAATATCCGTTGGCAAGACCAGCCAAACTCATCTGCACGTGCTGTGGCTGATTTACCAAATAGTCAGTCCCCATAAAGCCATCATGGTCAGCCCCATAAATGCGCTCCGTAAATCCACCGTTGTCATGGTCGTCTGAATAGGCCACGCGCACAAACTTGCCACTGTCGTTGCAAACGGCTATGCCAATGTCGCCCTTAAAGGGAGTGCCTCTGTTTACAAATGAGTTAATCACAATGGTTTGGGGCTGTGAGGTGCTGAAACTCTTGTCGTCAGCACCCTTGAGCGTGACAGATCCTCCCTCATTAAACATGAGCTGGGGCGAACCCTCCAAAAGCCCGCGGTCTATATCGGGATATTTACCATTGTTGGGGTGTGCAAGAATGGCCGTTACGGCACGGTTAAAGGCCAAGGGCTTACCCTGAAACTCACCACCGGTTTGTGACAAACTGAGATTGGTGAGCGAATAATAAGCATCACCTTGCCCTTCCCAGCCAAAATTCATGTGGAAAAGGCCATTCTCGTCAAAACCATCGGCCACCCAGGCGTGTCCCGAAGCAGTGTTGGCGGGGCGCCCCTCAAGGTAAACGGGACAGCCATTCAGCAACTCCTGCCGCAATATGCTGGCAAAGCGACTTGGACCCTCCACAGCCCTCGTCACGTATGCCGCAGTATAGTCAAAGTGCTTTTGCAGGGCTTGGTATGCAAAAAGCCCCTGTGTGCCGCTCGAACTGGGAGTGTACTGCATAGATGAGGCTATGCCCACATCGCTCATGAGTTGTGCCACGGCATGCTCCTGTGTGGCGGTGGCGCGCACAGGATAGCGGTAATCGGGCAGCATATCAGCCCAGTCGTAATAAGATTGGCTAAAGTCGGCACTTTTGGTAGTTTGGTCGTAGGTAACGGTATATTCATGCTTGCCAAAGCCGTGTGCGGGCCATTGGTAGTAATACATCATTTGTGCCACGGCAGTGGCCACGCAACCGCTGTATGGATACCCCGTTTGAGCATTGAAGGGGTGCGATTGTCCCCACTTGGTTTTGAGCAGAGGCTGCACAGTCTGGCTGAAAGTTGCTGCGCGAGGGCTGACTTGCGTAGCCACCTTTTCACTCTCAATGTCATAGTATGCTTGTCTGTACCCCTCTAATAGCCATTTTACACACGGGTTAGCATTCAGCGTGTCAAGCGTGTTTTCGGTATCGTAAGCCAATATTTCGCCCATGGCGTCATTGCCTGCAACAATTACAAAGCCGTGTCCGTGTGCATCATTAAATATATAATAAGGTACATTGCCGGTGCTATGTCCTTGTTGTTCCGCTTGTGCTTTAATGCTTTTGTTGTTACGCAGCGTAATATACTTTTGGGCAATTTTTGCAGCCCTTTGGTAGTCTACTCGTTCAGCGTCGGCCGCAAATGTGGCAGACATAAGCAGAGTTACGACTATCAGCAGTCGGGTAATAGCATAGGGGTGGTAATGAGCCTTTATCATCGTGTTGAGTACGTTGTTATTTATGCAAGAATAGTATCAGTGCAAAGATAGTCGGTTTTTCAGACAATCGCAAATTGACTGGCTGCATCATGCGGGTTGGGGGTGAGGAGTTGTAAACAAAATTATTGCTGTCTGCTAAAACGCTGGTGACAGAAATCAATCATGTAGAAAAAATTACGAATTTTGAACACCCTACCTTACAGGGCGTCACTTACTAACGTGCTTTGA
>URDV01000170.1 GCA_900546605.1 uncultured Prevotella sp. | reverse complement strand
CAGCAGGGTGCATACCTTCAGCTTCATCAAATGAGAGAGTTGCCGAAGCTCCATTGCTCGTAAAGCCTAAATAGCGAGGACCTGAAGGAATCACCTTGTGCTGGTAAGAGTGACATAGAGCAGAGGCTGCGATACGTTCAGCCACTTCGCGTTTGTGGGTGGGGTGTACATCAAGCGAGTCCCCCAAGTCGCTACTCACTGTCATCCACGTATAAGGGAGTGATTCAGCCAAGCGACGTTGACTATCACGGAAGTGAGGCCACGATGGACGTGTGGCGATAGATGAAAGTTGCACAATGTAAAATGGAAGCTGTGGCTGATTAAAGTAGTGACGCCAACTCTGTTCGAGCAAGGGGAATAAGCGCTCATGCACTTCAACGTTGTCAGCATTCGATTCGCCTTGGTACCATACGACTCCGCGAATGGCATATTTTTCAAGCGGAAGAATGGCACTCTCAAACAAGTAAGCAGGTTCGTAAGGGTGACGTTGAAGTTTATCATTACTGTGGGCTATGTTCTTTAAGGCACGTTCACGCATCCAACGCATGATAAAGTCATTCTGCTTCCAATTACGTAGTATTGCTGGAAAATACTCCTCAAGTGTAGAACGGTCAATCCAGTTTTCACACCCAGACCCGCCTACAGCATTTGATATAATACCCACATGGCACCCCAAGCTATCGGCCAGCAAACGTCCGTAGTTAAATGCAATGGATGAAAAGTTACGTGCAGCCTCTTTGTTTGAACGTTGCCATTTGCCCGCTTTAACATAGAGCAAATGGTTGACAGAGTCTAGTCGAGCTGAATCCCATTCGGTAGCATAGGTGGGTACGATTGAAGGCATATTATATAGATGTAGGCGTGAACAAGTGCCGGCCATGGCTAAGTCATCATGTGCTGTTGATGTGTGCGGAATGGTAAGTTCCATGTTCGATTGTCCTGAGCACAACCAAACTTCACCCACCCAAATATCACTAAAAGTCTTTGCTCCACTACGCGACTTAACAGAAAGTGTGTAAGGGCCGCCCGCTTGTTCGGCAGGGAACGTAACTGCCCATTTGCCCCAGGCATCAGTTGTGGCCTCTGCTTTCAATCCATGAAAGGTAACACTCACTCGTTCACCAGCATTAGCTATGCCATGAAATAGTATGGGGCGTTCACGTTGAATAACCATGCTATTGCCATAGGTGGCAGGCAACGTAAGTCCGCCATAATTGCTTGTGATGCTGTTGTACACAGTCCGTGCCAATATTTTTGCCCCCTCGGCATTGGGGTGTAAGGCATCAGGGAATAAATTAGGAAATGAGTGCAGAGGAGTGTAAAGGTCAATCAATCCCACACCATAAGTTTGAGCTACTTGTTTAATGCGTTGCTGTATAAGTCCGTGCCAAAGGCGTGTGCCACTATCAAAACGAGGATGGTCGTGAAAAATAGGTGTCATGAGGCAAATCCATATTTTAGCTTTGGGGTTTGCCACCTTAAATGAGTTGATGAGTGCACGATAGTTAGGTATAAATTCATCGGCATATTGAGGCCAATTGCGAGGGTTGGTGTCGTTAAGTCCGAGATGAATAATCACCACGTCGGCTTTAAAATTCAAAGCAGCCCTAAACTCAGGCAATTTGTTATAAGGGTTATGTCCTTTAAACAATAACGTGGCACCGCTATGTCCAAAGTTTTGCACCTCATAGTCGTTACCCAACATGTGTTGTAGTTGTACGGGGTAAGCCGTGTGTTCGCGATCGGGCAAATTGTAGCCATAAGTAACGCTGTTGCCAACACAAGCAACTTTAATTTTGTTGCGTGCATTAAGGGGGAGCGACAGCAAAAGACTAATAAGTAAAAAGGCGAATGTTTTCATGTGATATGGTTTTTAGGTTGGCAAACTTTGTAAGTGTCCAATTTCTTTTTTATAAGGGTTTTATTAATAATGCGGATATGCTTTAAATGTGAAATAATTTTGAATACCTACTTAGGTGAAAATAGTCAATACCATACAGCTAAAGATTAGTTGGCCGATACAATGTCGCTGGTTGACGAAGTCCATGCCGAGGGCAGTTTGTCAAAAGCTAATAATCGTACTTCAGCATTTTGCATGCGTTGAATGTCGCGAATGCTCTTGTTGTTGTAAGCAGCTAAAATGGTGCGGTTAAAAAGTCCATGTCCAATGGCAAGAATCGTTTTCCCGTCAAAGAACTC
The DNA here is from genome assembly GCA_900546605.1 of uncultured Prevotella sp. Lineage (GTDB taxonomy): Bacteria > Bacteroidota > Bacteroidia > Bacteroidales > Bacteroidaceae > Alloprevotella. The sequence goes on along the minus strand of URDV01000170.1, from coordinate 2,945 downwards.
CTTTATATATATAAGGAATCGTTGGGCACGTTTAAATAGTTGTTCAACGCTTTCAGCATCGGGCGGAATGGGCAAACTGCGTGCTGCTACAATGCTTGTGCCCGTAAAGCTTCCCCAATCACGCTCGCGAAGCAATGGGCAAGGTTTAACACAAGCAACCCTTAGTTGTTGGTTAATAATCGTTGCGGTGTCGTGCGTTCGTTGCAAATCGCTGTAAAGCAATACATCAAAGTGAATACCACTTTTTACAAGTTGATCACGCAAGTTGGCCGCTTGTTCCCGTCCTTGTGGTGTTAAGTGGCCTGGCATGTGACCTTGAAGAATCTGTGCCACGTTCTCTTGTGTTTCGCCATGGCGCGCTAAGTAAAGATAAATCATGCATAATGTAATTTGATGTGCAAACATACAAATTAATTTTAATATGTTCTATTTTGTGTCTTTATGTTTGTAATATGCGATAATGTAAAACAAATAATGCTTTTTATTCACATTGAAGTGGAAAAAAGTAAATAAAAACAAGAAAAATGAAGAAAAATGATTGTTTAATACTTGTGTTTAATTGAAAAGTTATATCTTTGCATCAGTTTTACACGACAAACTGAACAGATTTATGCCCACGAAAGTAGAATTTACTAAAATGCATGGTGCTGGCAACGATTACATCTATGTCAACACGTTGAAGTATCCGATTGCTCATCCCGAGCATTTATCGGAGTTGTGGAGTGACCGCCATAAGGGTATTGGTGGCGATGGTTTAGTGCTGATAGGTAAAGGAGAGCATGGTGCGGATTTTTCGATGCGCATATTTAATAATGACGGCTCTGAAGCACGCATGTGTGGTAATGCCTCGCGTTGCATAGGTAAGTACTTGTATGAATATGGACTGACTGATAAGCATGAGGTAAAATTGTCGACCTTGTCGGGCATAAAAGTGTTGAAATTGCATGTAACGGCAGAAAACATGGTAGATAGTGTAACTGTCGACATGGATGAACCACAATTAGCAGTTACGTCACAATTGGCTACCAAGGATGGTAGCATGACTGAAGGCCATGTGGTAGCCACCGATGGACGTGAATATGTGGGAACTTTTGTGTCGATGGGAAATCCGCACTTTGTGATTTTTGTTGACGATGCAGACACCTTTGATGTAGCTAGCATTGGTCCCACACTTGAGTTCGCTCCCGTTTTTCCTGAGCGTTGCAATATCGAATTTGCCACAGTTCGTCCCGATGGTAACATACGTATGCGTGTGTGGGAACGTGGTTCAGGCATAACAATGGCTTGTGGAACAGGTGCTTGTGCCACCGCGGTAGCTGCCGCCTTAACACATCGTGCGGGTCGTGCAAGTAACATTGTAATGGATGGTGGAACACTACATATTGAATGGCAAGATACCGACAACCATGTGTCAATGACGGGGCCAGCCACTAAAGTGTTTGATGGAATAATAGACATAGTTGATTAACGATAAGTCTCTCTCTATCTCTTCTTCGATAAATCCCCGAAGAGGGGAGGGGAGAGGCGACTCTTTTTTTATTGTTATCGTTTACAAGAGAATATTAAGATGACAACACTTAATGATAACTTTTTGAAACTGCAAAAGAACTATTTGTTTGCAGACATAGCGCAAAAGGTAGCAGCTTACAAGCAAGCGCACCCCGAGGCTCAAATAATTCGTTTAGGCATAGGTGATGTTACGCGTCCGCTTGCCCCCGCTGTAATTGAAGCCTTACACAAGGCTGTTGACGAAATGGGTAGCGCTGAAACCTTTAGAGGTTATGGTCCTGAGCATGGTTACGAATTCTTGCGCAAGGCTATTGTTGAAAACGATTTCGCCCCACGTGGTATTTCGCTCGACGAGGATGAAATATTCATTAACGATGGAGCAAAAAGTGATACAGGTAACTTTGGCGATATACTTGGCACAGATAATAGTATATGTGTTACCGACCCCATTTACCCCGTTTACATTGATTCAAACGTAATGGGGGGACGTGCAGGAGAAATAGTAAATGGTTCATGGAGCAAGATAACCTATTGCCCATGCACAGCGCAAAACGATTTTATACCGCAGTTGCCTGACCATCCAACAGACATGATTTACCTTTGCTACCCCAACAACCCAACGGGTACAACCCTTTCGCGTGAGGAGTTAGAAAAGTGGGTGGCATATGCGCTCAAAAATAATAGTTTGCTGCTTTATGATGCAGCTTACGAAGCCTACATTACACGTGAGGGCATTCCCCATTCAATTTATGAAATAGAGGGAGCCAAGCGTTGTGCCGTAGAGTTCCACTCTTATTCAAAAACAGCAGGCTTCACGGGTTTGCGTTGTGGTTACACCGTAGTGCCCAAAGAGTTAGTGTTTAAGTCAAAGAGTGGTGAGAGTGTCGCACTCAATCAGTTGTGGAACAGACGTCAATGCACCAAGTTTAATGGCACGGCTTACATAGTGCAGCGTGCTGCTGAGGCCACCTACTCAGCTGAGGGCAAGCGACAGGTGCGTGAAACAATTGATTATTACATGACCAATGCTCGCATTATGCGTGAGGCCTTAACTGAAGTAGGCTTAAAGGTGTATGGTGGTGTTGATGCCCCTTACATTTGGCTCAAGACCCCCGAAGGTGTGGGCAGTTGGGAATTCTTTGAGCAGTTACTCACACAAATCAATGTGGTAAGCACCCCAGGTGTAGGCTTTGGTCCTGCAGGCGAAGGTTACATTCGTCTCACAGCATTTGGCAAACGTGAGGATTGTGAAGAAGCCATGCGCCGACTTAAAGAATGGCTAAAAAAATAAATAGAGAAAGCAACCAAAAACTAATATAGGCTTAGGAGAGTAGACTATTATGTAAAGTAACCCGTTGGCGGAATTTCAGGTTAACGGGTAAACAAGTTGACAGGTTAACAAGTAAGTATGCTTTACACCACTTATTATGTTAAAG
>URDV01000169.1 GCA_900546605.1 uncultured Prevotella sp. | reverse complement strand
CTTACTTGTTAACCTGTCAACTTGTTAACCCGTTAACCTGAAATTCCGCCAACGGGTAGTAAGTAGATTGTCAACTAAAAGTTCTTTTGTTGACGCTCTGCCTAATAGATAGAAGTGGTAAGTGCATATGTTATCCTTTAGTTTGAATAACACATGCGCTTAACACATCAGCTTTACGCTGGATAGTTCAAATTATCATCGGTGGCACGATTCAATGTTTCGGTTAAGTACTTATGTGCTTCGTAACGTGCCATGGGTAGATCCTGCAACAAATAATTGCCACAATCGCGCTCTGTTGCGCCAGGTATTTCACCTTCATAATTGGCTATAAAAGTAAAGGTTTCTTGCATCAGTGGCAATATGTCGCGACTGGTTAAATCACCCTTTACTATCAAATAGTTGCCCGTAAGGCATCCCATTGGTCCCCAATAAACGATGCGATCCTTCCACTGCTCGTGATTGCGAAGAAAGGTGGCAGCTAAATGTTCAATGGTGTGAATGGCTCCTTGGTGTAAAGCGGGTTCACGATTGGGGAGTTTCATGCGAACGTCAAAGGTGGTTACTACCTCGCCACCTACTTCATCCTTACGGCTTACAAAGATGCCACGATGTAAGCGCGTATGGTCAATAGTAAAACTTGGAATCTTTTTCATTATATGAATGAGCCTTTAGGGACTTGTTTTATTTGCAAATGGCTTGAAGTAATGCTTTTGTTACGCCAAAAGAGCGGTCGGCCATTGTACCCCAAAAGTTTTGATACTGGTTAAAGTGATTATCGGCACCTGGTGTGTCGCTTATGATGCGAAAGCTCAAAAAGGGTATTTTATATATATAACAAACCTGTGCCAACGCCCCGCTTTCCATGTCTACTGCTAAGCCATCTGAGTAGCGGTCTTTGATTTTTTGCAACTGTGCATGGTCGGTTATAAATTGGTCGCCACTACAAATGAGTCCACAATGCAAAGTAGTTCCTTGGGGTGTTTGAATGGTTTGGGCTGCATTGAGCAATGCTTTGTCACCTTCATAGTAAAGTGGTAAGCCCTGCACTTGCCCCAACTCTGATTCGGGGCCGCAATCAACATCATGATAAGCCACACGCTGCCCCGCTACGACATCCATTACCGATAGTTGTGCATCAATGCCTCCTGCTACCCCTGTGTTGATGAGTGCTTGGGGTTGGCAGTGTTGAATGAGTTCAACTGCACCTATTGCTGCATTGACTTTGCCTATACCGCTTTCCATCAACACGAGTCGATGACCATTTAAAGTTCCTTCTACAAAACTAAAATGCCCCTTTTGCACGGTGTTTACATCTTTCAGCAATGCAACCAGTTGCTCATGCTCTTTGTGCATGGCATTGATAATAGCTATTGTCATGTATGATCGATTTCTTTGTGTTTTAATGTATTATTTGCCTACAAAGGTAAAATAATTCTTTATATTGTGCAATTGAATGTGCAACATTAACACATTATTGATTACTATACCTTAAAATTATTGCCATGCGCTATCTACATTTACACATAAGTCAACAACATATGACTCATACCTCCATATACTAAAAATGCGAATTACGCGTTTCACAACGCATAATTCGCTCACAGAACTTATATAGAGATGAAAAAACTATCAATCAATCGTAAATCACTATACTATGCATAGCTCTTTACTTTTTACATATTGCAAAAGTAATATGTTTTGTGGGATAAAACAAACAATGTGACCACTTTTTTTTGACGGGGGGGGGTAAATTTAATTTTTTCTTCTATTTGAGGAATAAAATACCCTTATCGTGTACTTTTTATACCATTTTCAGTCAGTTCTATGACATGATTTTTATAGAGTGTACCCACAGCTCGCTTAAAAGTTTTCTTGCTCACACCAAAGCGTTGCTGAATATCCTCGGGCGCAGAGTGATCATTAAAGGGCAAAAATCCGCCTTCGTTCCTCAGTTCATCACGCAATTGATCAGCAAAGTCACGAAAACGCCCTTTGCCTATACGCTGTAACGAAAGGTCGAGTTTACCATCAGGACGCACATTTACCACCGTTGCCGATAGTACATCGCCTGCATGAGGTTCGGCTTCAAATATTTGATTGTCGTAAATTAGGCCTGCACAACGATTGTCAGCTATTACCTTGAAGCCTAAAGGTGTTTTTTGCTGCACAATGACTTCAACCTCTTGTCCACGATGATAGTCGTTGTGGTGTGCTGGTTGTAAATAGCGTTCAACCTTGGCCGAAGCGACAATGCGTTGCGTTTCATCGTCAATGTGAATGTGTACCAAGTAACGGCGTCCTTGCTGCATGGGCATTTTCTGTTCGCGAAAGGGTACAAAAAGGTCCTTCATAAGTCCCCAATTGAGAAATGCACCATACTCATTCACCCAAGCTACTTCAAGAAAGGCGAAATCACCTACACGAGCTAAAGGGGTTTCGAGTGTGCCTACCAATCGTTCGCTTTGGTCAAGATAAACAAACACGTTCACTTCGGTGCCTGGACGCATATCACGTTTTACGTAAGCCTTCGGCATAAGTATTTCACCTAATTCGCCCCCATCAAGGTAAGCGCCATGGTCAGTAAAGCGTGTAATGCGCAATGTGTTGTAATTGCCAAGTTTTATCATAAGGCTTGTGTTGTGATGGTTGTATTTTCAGGAAGGTGGATGCGACCGTCGAGCATATGAATGGTGCGGTCAGTAAGCGAAGCTAACTCTTCGTCGTGCGTTACAATAACAAAGGTTTGCCCCAATTCATCGCGCAGTTTAAAGAAGAGTTGATGCAACTCTTGCTTATTACGTGTATCAAGACTTCCCGAAGGTTCATCAGCCAGTATCACATCGGGGTTATTCATCAAGGCACGTGCCACTGCCACGCGTTGCTTTTCGCCACCCGATAGTTCAGCGGGTTTATGCTCTGCTCGGTCAGCTAAGCCCATAAAGTCGAGTAATTCGATTGCTCTTTTTTTTATTTCACCACTACTACGACGAGCTATCATGCCAGGAATCATAACATTTTCGAGTGCTGAGAATTCAGGCAACAATTGATGAAACTGAAAGACAAAGCCCAAATGCTCACAACGAAACTTTGAGAGCTGATTGCTTGAAAGTTGCAATATGTTCTGCCCCGCAATTTCAATGTTGCCAGCATCGGGCTTACATATGGTGCCCATTATTTGTAACAAGGTGGTTTTGCCAGCGCCACTTGGGCCCACTATGCTCACTACCTCATGGGGCTGAATGTCGAGGTCGATGCCTTTCAGCACCTCTAAATTACCAAACGATTTGTGTATGTTGCGGAGCGTAATCATCATTCAATAAAGCAAAAACGGCACACAGACAGCTGAGTCAGTGTGCCATTTGTTATGAGTAATTTTAATCAATTTTGCGTAAAACACAAGTATTGCTTATGTCTACTTGCATTATTTCTTAGTTGCAGAAGCAGCAGGAGCGGGAGTAACACCCAACTTCTTCATAATGGCTGAAGTGACTTCGGTGCTAAGTGTTTCGTTAATAACGATGCCAGCTTGCTGTGAAGCGTTCTTGTCTACAATGTAAACGTAGCCACCCTCTTGTGCAACGGTGTTAACAGCGTTCATCACCTTTTGCATAATAGGTTGCATTTTCTTTTGCTGCTCTTTATTAAAGTTGTCAGAGTTGTCCTGCTGTGCCTGCTGCAAACGCTGGTACATATCTTGCAACTCTTGTTGGTGACGTTCTTTGATGTTGGCAGGTGTAGCATCGGTATCCTCCTTTTGGTACTTTTCAGCTTTTGTTTGGAGTTCCTTTTGCATACCTTCAATTTCAGTCTGGTACTGCTTGTAGATTCCTTCGAGTTCTGTTTGAGCTGTTTTATACTCAGGCATGGCCTGCATAATGGCAGCATAGTCAAAGTGAGCGAACTTTTGAGCACATAGGCTCAGCGGTGCTACAAAGAGCACGAGCATCAATAATTTCTTAAGCATATTTTTGTATGTTGTGTATTTTTTATTTTGTTGCGCAAAGGTAAGATTTGGGTATGTAATGGCAAAGTTATTTTACAAAAAAAAGATGAAACTCGTTTGCTTTTGCCTCTACTTTTCCTCTTTTGTTCAACTTTTGCTCAATCATAAGCCTTCAAGAGCTTATTTATTCACATGCAGCATGAATGAGTTATGCAACGATAATTAGGTTGTTATCAGAACACTTCAATGCTGTAAGCCGCAGTCCAACTCTCGCCACTGGCTACGTGATTGATGTAAGGACGGTGTTGTACATCGCCTTCATAACCTTGCGCATCGCAAAGTCCGTACCAAGGCTCGCAGCACACAAAGGGTGAATGCATACCTTGCGGACTCCAAAAGAGCCATACGGGAGCATCACAAGCCACACGTGCCACGGGCTTTTGATGACGATCAAGCACAGTTGCAGCCTTAATTTGTTTTTCGTCAAATATAAGGGCTTCATGACTAAATGTAGCTACCGACAAGGGTACAAGGCCTTCAGCATTCATAGGCACTTCATAGGTCGAAGGCTCTAAACAGCCTTGTTCACCAGCACGCAACACATGTTTTGGTTGGCCTTCAAGTTTTAAGTAGCCATCTACATCATGAGCCTCATCCCATTCGGGTAAGGCTATAGCTGGATGTCCACCTAACTGAAACCAAAGTTCACAACCACTCAAGTTCTTCACCACAAAACTGGCCACGAGTTTGCGACCTTGCAAACTGTAAGTAACCGAAAGGTGATAAGCAAAGGGGAATGTCTTGAACGAAGCCACTGTGCTGTTAATGCTCATTGTCACACTATCAGCCTTCACTTCATCTACCACCCAAGTGGCGCGACGTACTATGCCGTGTTTGGGAATTTGCACTTCCTCACCTTCAATGCGGCAAGTGCCATTCCACATTCCTCCTACTATAGGGAATAGTATGGGTGAGTGTCCGTGCCACCACTTTTCATCACCATTCCACATGTATTCGCGGCCTGTTTGGCAGTCCTTTACACTTTGCACTTCAGCTCCTATGGTACTTACCTCAGCGCTGATTATTTGATTGCTGATTGTTATCATAATTATTACAACTCTTTATCGTCGATCTGTATTATAATATTATAGGTGCGCGCACGTACGCGCATACTTATATATAGAACCCGTTGGCGGAATTTCAGGTTAACGGGTTAACAAGTTGACAGGTTAACAAGTAAGTATGCTTTACACCACT
>URDV01000168.1 GCA_900546605.1 uncultured Prevotella sp. | reverse complement strand
TGTTAACCTGTCAACTTGTTAACCCGTTAACCTGAAATTCCGCCAACGGGTTACAATTCGTTGAAGATGAGAGCTAATGGATTTTTGCTAATTAATATTGTGTGTAAGCACAACAAGAACACATAGATTAACGTTCGAAATTATAGGATAATTACTCCACAATACGCCCGTCTTTTTTTAAGAGGGGCTTACTTTTGAAAAAATCCTCCCCGAAGTTCCATTTTATAGAACTTCAGGGAGGATTTTTATATTCTTTGAGTTATACCGAACAGCTATATTTTTTTATGCTCTTATTACGCTCTGCGTAACCCAAAGCCCGCTCAACTACTTTTCTTGTGCAGAACTGCGCTGTGACGACATACGCTCTACAAACGCTTGTAAATCAGCGTCCTCATAGCGTTCAAAACAGGTAATAGCCGTTTTTGCTGAACGGAAACCTACCTCTGCAACCTGTTTTAAATCGGTCATTTCACCACGCTCAATGCGCGATTTCATATCGGCTACACGATAGCGCATAATATATTCGTGAATATCGTTATATCCCTGTGATCGCAAACTTTGCAACACCATGTGACGATTAAAACCTGCCAAACGACACAAACGTTCACGGTTAAAGCCACAATCAAGATAGGGACGATCATGCTGCATAATGTACTCCATCACCTCAAAACGATGCAAGTTTGCCTCATTAAAGTCATCGGCCTCTGACTGCGTTATTTCCTCCTTCGTGGGCGGCTTCTCAACTTGGCGAAAATCAGGATACGTAATCAACGATACTGTTGGACGCAATATGCGGAAAAACAAGAACATGTTGACCAACGTAAATAGGAACATATAGATGCACACCAACACCAAGTTGAACTTAATGGTTATCACTACAAAAAACAAACTAACAATGCCCAATGCAGCCCCATAAGCTATGAGGTCACTCGGTAGCTGCATGCTACGCACCAACCTATGCGGCAAGCGAAAAATGTTGACAATGTAATACCCCGAAAGTAGCAATGAAATGATACGTAACACAACATCACCCGACAAAAAGAATTGAATAATGTCGTCGAGTGTGTAAACATTGGCCATGTTGCTACCTACAGCTGCTCCTATGCCGTAAATGAATATGAGCACCAAAGCAGGAACCGCATACCCCCACATTCGTCCCCACTGCAAATAGCCAGGCATGCACAAGCCCAAAGGGTAAATGCTGAGCAGGTAAGAGCAGGCCAATAAGTAAATGAGCAGAACAGGATGAAGTATGCCCAATTGTGGTATGACTTCGTTGGTTGCTACAAAAAATAATATGCCACAGTACATAAGACATATGAGCAACATAATCCAAGCTTGCGACAGAAACTGCACACTTCGACGAGCTAAATAAAACATTACCAAGCTCATCATTAAATGCGCTACTGTTGCAAACTCGGTGGTCACCAAGAGTAGTGTACGCATAGGATTGTAAACTTTAATTAAATTGCTTTTTGAAATGCAAAGGTACGAAAGTATTGAACAAAAGCACTAAATTTGCAACTAAAACAACTATAAGCATGACACATAACTTACCTCTTGAAGACTTTTTCCGTAATTCAGAACGAACGGGCTATCAACTTTCGCCTGATGGTACTTACCTTTCATACATGGCGCCTTATAAAGATAGACTCAACGTTTACGTACGTGGAGTAAACCAAAGTGACGAACAAGCTATTCGCATTACTAACGAAACCGAACGCAGCGTTGCAGGCTACATGTGGGCCGACAATAATAGACTGCTCTATATGAAAGACACCGCGGGCGACGAAAACTATCAACTATATGGTGTACTACGTGATGGAACTGATGAACGAGCCTACACCGCCTTCAAAGGGGTACGCACAAGTTTGATTGACGACTTAGAAGAGCAACCCGACTATGTCATAATAGGCATGAATCAACGCAATGCTGAGGTTTTTGACCCTTACAGACTAAACCTTAATACGGGTGAACTCACTTTGCTTACCGAGAACCCTGGCAACATTCAAGGTTGGATGACCGACCACGATGGTAAACTGCGTGTGGCAACCGCTATTGTTGATGGCGTCAACACTCAAATTCTTTATCGTGATACAGAGGACGAAGACTTCCGTCCGGTGCTAACCACTAACTTTAAGGATGTAGTTAGCTTTATGGAGTTCACTCCCGACAATCGTGAGGTGTATGCTGCTACTAACATAGGACGTGACAAAACGATATTGGTACGCATGAACCCAGCTACGTGTGAAGAGTTAGAGGTGTTGTATGAAAACGAGCTATATGACATTTCGAGTATTAGCTATTCACGTAAACGTAAAAAGTTACTAAGTGTGTACTGCACAGGACACAAAGAGCCTGTTCGCCACTTTTTTGATACCGAAGAGGAAACCTTACGACAACGCATTAAAGCACATTTTCCGAACCAACGTTACGGCATTGCCGACTCTGACAAGGCTGAAGAACACTACCTTATTTACGTAGGTAGCGATCGCACACGTGGTGCCTATTGGCTCTATAATGCACTCAACGACCAAGCTACCTTGATGGCAGAATTGGCTCCTTGGATGAAAGCAGAGAATATGAACGAAATGCATGCCGTTAACTATACCACACGTGACGGATTAAACATTGAAGCCTACCTCACTTTGCCCAACGGACTTCAGTTGGAGGCAGCACATAACCTACCTGTTGTGATCAATCCTCATGGTGGCCCATGGGCGCGCGATTGTTGGGGGTATTCGTCAGAGGTTCAATTTTTGGCAAATCGTGGCTATGCGGTGTTTCAGATGAACTTTCGCGGCTCAACTGGCTATGGTCGCAAGTTCCTTGAGGCAAGCTATAAGCAGTGGGGACTAAAAATGCAAGACGACATTACCGATGGCGTACAATGGCTTATTGACAAGGGCATTGCCGATGCTAAACGTGTGGCCATTTATGGTGGCAGCTATGGTGGATATGCGGTATTAGCAGGACTGACTTTCACACCCCATTTGTATGCATGCGGCATTGACTATGTGGGGGTAAGCAATTTGTTCACCTTCATGCAAACCATCCCCCCTTATTGGCGTCCAATGCTTGAAATGATGCACGAGCAAGTGGGCGACCCTGATAAGGATAAAGAGCAATTAGCCGCTACCTCACCAGCTCTACACGCTGACAACATTTGTGTACCCCTATTCATTGCTCAAGGAGCTAACGACCCACGCGTCAATAAAGCCGAAAGTGACCAAATGGTTGAAGCCTTACGGGCACGTGGTGTTGAAGTGGAATATATGGTTAAAGACAACGAGGGACATGGTTTTCACAACCAAGAGAATCGTTTTGACTTTTATCGTGCCATGGAACGCTTCTTGAATGAACACCTATAAGCAGACGTTCATATCATTGCACTATTCTCAAGTACCATTAATTCTATACTACTTATCAAAAACCATAGGTACCTCTGCTAATGCTAAAAACTTGGGGTACATTACAACGAATGAAAGGTGCTAAATACTCCCCAAGTAGGGTGAGATGAATGTGTTTCAACTTACACTACTTGGGGAGTATTTAGCACCTTTCAGTTGTTGTTTCTAAAAAGCCTCAGGGGATGTTAATAATTTTAGTTATTGCTATCCGCTAATACTCAAAAGAATTTTTAGAACCGCCTTTACTTAGTACACCTCAACATATGACGCCAAGCGCTTTGCTTTGTCACGCAAACTATCAAGGTTAGCATCAAGCGGGGCATTGCATACCACTACACCCATACGACGATTTTTGCGTGTTGTTGGTTTACCAAAAATGCGTATATCGGCATCCTCCTCGCAGGTCTTTTCTATGCCACGATATTGTGGTTCGTTGTTGCTCTCAATAGGTGAAAGGATGACGGCACTTGCACCTATGCGCATTTGCTTTACACAGGGAATGGGCAAACCTAACACTGCACGTGCATGCAGTTCGAACTCATTAAAGTTTTGAGTACCAGCCAATGTTACCATACCCGTGTCATGTGGACGTGGTGAAAGTTCTGAGAAGTAAACACCATCCTTATGACTTAAAAAGAATTCTACACCCCATATGCCAGCACCCGTCAAGGCTTTTGTTACTTTATCAGCCATGCGCTGTGCCTCGACCAAATGTTCAGGAGCTATATGAGCGGGTTGAAAACTTTCACGATAGTCTCCCCCCTTTTGCACATGGCCTATTGGTGGGCAAAAGAGTGTTGGACCGTTTTTCTGCGTTACGGTGAGCAAGGTTATTTCACTATCAAAGTGAATGAACTCCTCAATGATAACCTCATGAATGTCTCCACGACTTCCACCCATGGCGTATTCCCAAGCGTGTTGCAACTCATCGGCCGACTTAACAAGCGACTGTCCCTTGCCCGATGACGACATTAATGGCTTAACTACACACGGAAAACCTATTTGTTTTGAGTGTTCTACCAACTCGTCATATGACTTGGCATAGAAATATTTAGCCGTTTTAAGTCCTAATTCCTTGGCAGCGAGGTCACGAATAGCCTTGCGATTCATGGTGATGTTAACGGCACGAGCTGAAGGAACTATTTGTATGCCCTCTTGTTCAAACTCATAGAGGCGTTCGGTACGAATTGCTTCAATCTCGGGCACAATTAGGTCGGGATGGTGCTTTTCAACCACACGCTCCAATGCTTCACCATCAAGCATTGAAAACACTTCATATTCATCGGCTACTTGCATAGCAGGGGCACCTGCATAAGCATCACAAGCTATGACGTGTTGCCCTAAACGTTGCGCGGCAATGGTAAACTCCTTGCCTAACTCGCCTGAACCGAGAAGCAATATCTTTTTCATCGTAATAAAAATATGTAAATTGGGGATTTGATTAGTCATGCAAAGTTACGTTTTTTTAATGCAAAAAAAGAAAGAGGCTTGAAAAACTTTTATTTCAAGCACTCTTTCTTACTAATCATCTATATTATGAAATGCGGGGTTGCCACTCAGCAACCTTTTGTTTTGCCATAGGCCACTTGCTGAGCAAGCATACGTGCCGTTGTTTCATTGTCGGGCTGCGTAGCATATGCACGAGCAAAGGTGGATAAATAGAGAAGAGTTTCGGGCAAAGGGTGTTTGCGCTGTGGTGTAGAATGTTGCATAGGCTATAACATGTTATTAATGTTGAGTTTCGGATTTTAAACATCTACTTATTGTTACCCGTTGGCGGAATTTCAGATTAACGGGTTAACAAGTAAGTATGCTTT
>URDV01000167.1 GCA_900546605.1 uncultured Prevotella sp. | reverse complement strand
TGTGCTCTTCCGATCTACTGTATCCCAACCTTGTTAACCTTAAATCTAATACTATGAAAAACACGATGCAAAGGTACAGCCTTTTCTGAAAAATGCAAGGCTTTGCATCATAAAAATGCATAGAATAATGATTTTTTAATATTTCAGCACTCCTTTGTAATATATGTTAATACTCACAGGGGTCTTTACCTAACATTTTACATAGCTGCTGCATGCCTTGACTGGCCACATCGGCTATAACGTGAATGTTGGGTAGCGCGGGCACATTGGTGGGCTTAGGGTCAATAAGATAGATGGGGGTGTTGGGCTGTGTGTAACGCACCAACGAGGCTGCTGGATAAACATTAAGCGATGTGCCTATGATAACAAAAACATCGGCTTGTGCTGTTATCTCGGCAGCGGGTTCAAGATTAGGAACAGCCTCGCCAAACCACACAATCCAGGGGCGCAATAGTGAACCATCGGGAGCTAAGGTGCCTGGTTTAACATTGTACTCAGCAGGCTGTAGGGTACGAATGTAGTGAGCATCGTTAGGGTTACGGCTCGAACAAACCTTGCGCAAGTCGCCATGCAGGTGAATGATGTGTGACGAGCCTGCACGCTCATGCAAGTCGTCAACATTCTGTGTCACCACAGTCACGTCATACCATTGTTCAAAAGCAGCTAACAAGCGATGACCAGCATTGGGCTGTGCATTAACCAATTGTTCACGTAGGTGATTGTAAAAGTTAGTAACTAATGTGGGGTCAGACTGCCACCCCTCAGGTGTGGCCACTTGTTCAACGGGATATTGATCCCATAGTCCACCAGCATCACGAAAGGTTGCAAATCCACTCTCGGCGCTTATGCCCGCACCGGTGAGGGCTACTAATTTCTGTTTCATAACTAAATGAGGTTGTATGGGTGTAAAAGGGTCTTTTTGTTGCTTATGAGGGTTGAAAATAGTAAAAACAAGTCCTTTAGCCCAAGCTTTCGTACCCCAAAAGTACGAAATTTGAATTACACACGCACGTTGCTTATAAATAAATTGTACTTTTGCACTCTAAGAGAATAAATAATTAAACAATACATTCAAAACACATTTATGGAAAAACTCAGCTACGCTCTCGGCATGGTCATTGGCCACAACCTTAAGGGCATGGGTGTTAAAGATTTAAGCAGTGCTGACTTTGCACAAGCTATTGACGATGTTATGGGCGGCCAAACCTGCCGTTTAACTGACCAAGAGGCTCAACAGTTGGTCAACAACTTTATGCAAAAGCAACAAGAGGAAGCCACTCGCGCCATTCGCGAAGAGGGTGAACGTTTCTTGGCCGAGAATGCTAAGAAGGAGGGTGTTACCGTGTTGCCCAGCGGCTTGCAGTACACAGTTATTAAAGAAGGTACTGGTGCACAGCCCATGGCTACCGACCGCGTAAAGTGCCACTACGAGGGTACACTCACCAATGGTCAGGTGTTTGACTCATCTTACCGCCGTGGCGAACCTGCTGTATTCCCCCTCAATGGTGTGATTGCTGGTTGGACCGAAGGTGTGCAACTCATGAAGGAGGGTGCTAAGTATCGTTTCTTCATTCCTTACAACTTGGCTTATGGCGAACAAGGTGCAGGCCAAGCCATTCCACCTTACGCTGCATTGGTGTTCGATGTAGAACTCATCTCTATTGAAAAATAAAAAACATTACATATACATAATGAAAAAGTTATTTATTGCTGCCGCAGTAGCCATGACAGGTTTGCTGAGCAGTTGTAACAATGGCTCGCCCAAGGCGAACCTTAAAACAGACATTGACACGCTGAGCTACGAAATGGGTATGGCCATGTCGGCTTCAAAGTCGGACCTTTCAAATTACTTGGCACAGTCAGGTAGCGATTCTGCTTATGTTGACGAATTGCTCAAGGGCTACGTTGAAGGTATGCAGGCTGCTAACGACAAAAAGAAGATGGCTTACTACATGGGTGTAATGCAAGGCATGCAAACCAAGAGCCAGTTGCCCATGATGGAGCAACAAATCTTCCAGGGTGACTCTACTAAGAAGGTAAGCATCAAAAACTTTATTGCTGGCTTTAGCGACTATGCCAAGGGCAAGAGCTCGCTTAAGATTGGTGGCAAAGTTGTTGACAAAGAGGATGCTCAAAAGGCTATTATGGACTACATGTTTGGCAGCAAGAAGCAAGAGAGCGAAGCCTACATGCAAAAGGTTGCTAAGCAACCTGGTGTTAAGGCTATGGGCCAAGGCATCTATGGTAAGCAAATTAACGCTGGTGGCACTGAGCGCTGCACAGCTAACGATAGCGTAACAGTGCAGTACGAGGGTCGTTTGGCCGATGGCACCGTGTTCGACTCATCAAGCAAGCAACCAGGTGGTGTAGCTACCTTCAGCTTGAAGAATGTTATCAAAGGTTGGGGCATTGCTATTCCGCAAATGACTGTAGGTTCTACTTGGGAGGTTTACATTCCTTACAACCTTGCTTATGGAGAACAAGGCACAGGTCCTATTCCTCCATTTGCAGCTCTTACGTTTAAAATTACACTTGTTAAGGTAAACAAGTAAAAACGCGTTTTTTAAATACAGTAGTTCACTAAGGATTAAGGATTAAGCACTCAGCCATAGCGCTACACTTAAGCCTTAATCCTTAACTCTTATACATTTTCAAGAAAAAAATGAAGAAGCTCTATATTATTGCCTTGGCAGCTCTTTGCTGCACAGGCGCAATGGCCCAAAAGAGTAAAAAGGCTGCTAAGCACAGCAAAAAGGCCATTCCCGCTGCTAAACTTACGCCCGCTCTGCGTCCTGTTGATGGTCGCACCTTTAGCTTCGCCTTGGGTGTGGCACAAGGTCAAAGCCTGAAGCAATACATGATAAGCCAGTTAGGTGTTGACACCGCCTACGTTGGTGAGGCTATGAAGGCAATGAACGCAAAGATGTCTGATGCTGAACGCAAGCACATTGAAGCCCTTGCAGCTGGTTTGAAAATTGCTGAAATTAATCGTCGCAACTTGCCCATGATTAGCAAGCAAGCTGGTGGCAACGATTCTACTTACTTGGTACAAAGCGAATTTGAACGCGGTTTGACCGAGGCTGTACTCAACCAAAACAACACAATGACGCGTGACAGTGCCATGAAAGTGGTTGAGGGTCAATTCCACTATCAGCAAGAAACTTACAAGGCTGCTAACCAAGCTTGGTTAGCTAAGAACAAGAAGCAAAAGGGCGTTATCACCTTACCCAGTGGCTTGCAATATAAGGTAGTTACCAAGGGCACTGGAGCCATTGCTACCGACTCAACTGAGGTTGAGGTAAACTACGAAGGTAAGCTCATTGACGGCACCGTGTTTGACTCTTCATACAAGCGTGGCAAGGCCGCTACCTTCCGTCCCGACCAAGTTATTAAGGGTTGGAAAGAGGCACTCACACTTATGCCTGAGGGTTCTATTTGGGAACTTTACATTCCTGCCGAATTAGGTTATGGCGAACGTGGCCAAGGCGCACAGATTCCTGGCAACTCAACGCTTATTTTCACCGTTGAGGTGATGAAGGTTAAGAAATAAGCTTCTACATCGTCATTTTTAAGTAATGGTAAAAGACATTCAACACGCGTTCATATTTTGGGTGTCTACTTCATTTCCGCATCAAGAGTGGCTGCGATTACTAAGCCTTGTCTGCAATTTACGCGCAAGGCCTTGAGCGCAGCCACTTTTTAGTTATAAATACGCTTTGGCGTAAAAAAACTTATTCTCTATATGCGTCTAATCAACATATTTGTGCCATTGGCGCTATTAACAGCGTCATGCAGCGATAGCGATTCTCCCGCTTTCACCCCTACCCTGCCTGCTACCACAGGTAGTAAAGTTATCAGCATCAGTCGCAACGGCACGTTTGAGAGCGGTTACGACTGGACGTTTCGTTACCAAAACAACCGCCTCACCCAAGCTAACGGCACCCTGCGTGCCCCCGAAGTTTCACAAGATCGCACCTTCAGCTACACCTGTACATTATCATATAACCACACGGGTGTAAGCGCTCGATATTCCAACTCCAGCATTGAGCCTATGACTTTTAAGATGGGTTCAAATGGTTACATTTGTCGCATTACACAAGGGCGCAATAGCATCGATTTTCAATACAATGCCGATGGGCGTCTCAGTGCTTGGCAAAAAACCACCTATGAGGGAGCTTTTGGCCAAACAGCTCAATACACATCATCGGCCACTATTAGCTATGACACTTCAGGCTCATACAAAAGCATTACTTACATGGGCACTGATAGCCGACGCACCATTGTTAACATTACGCCTTCAGCACAGCCTAATGTGAATGGTTTGTTACCTCCCACTCTTAGTACTGAATTAGGCATGAGTGGTTATGAACATTTGTACTATGCAGGCCTATTAGGTCGTGCCTCAACACTCTTGCCGCAACAACTCACGCGCGACTACCCCGATGCCTCATCACGCGAGTCATCGATCGTTACTTATGAGTATGGTTTGCAGAGTGGCAACGTTACTTTGTGCTATTATCACCCCACGCCTACCACCATTGCCAGCGTGGCATATAGTTACTAATTAACCATTACTTAACTCGCTCATTCACATATGAAACAAAGATTATTATTGATTGCGTTGGTATTTGTATGCAGTCTCAGCGTCAAGGCACAAAGTAGTATTCGCTTTGGTTACTTAAATGTTGACTCTTTGTTACAAACATTGCCCGACTACGCTGAAGCGCAGAAGCAAACTGAAGCGCTACGTCAAAAATACATGGCCGAAGCTTACTACAATGAGTCAAACTTCCGCCGGCAGTATGCTGAGTACTTGCAAGGACAAAAGCAGTTTACACCCAACATTTTGGCCAAGCGGCAAGCAGACTTACAAGAGTCACTACAAAAGGGCATGGCCTTTCGTCAGCAAGCCGACTCGCTTGTTGAAGAGGCTCATCAGCAAATGTTGCGTCCCGTGCGTGCACGTCTCAATGCGGCCATACGTGCCGTGGGCATAGAACACGGCTATGAGTACATTATTGACACTTCAAAAGGCACCTACCCTTTCATTCACCCTAAAGCAGGCGAAAATGCCACTCCTTATGTAAAAGAGAAACTACACATGTAGATTTTCTTTGTTGGAAATTATAAGGTTATAATGTTCGTATTCATTAGGCCAGAAGTTACCCGTTGGCGGAATTTCAGGTTAACGGGTTAACAAGTTGACAGGTTAACAAGTAAGTATGCTTTAC
>URDV01000166.1 GCA_900546605.1 uncultured Prevotella sp. | reverse complement strand
CTTGGCAAACTTACCTGTTAACCCGTTAACTTGTCAACTTGTTTACTAATTCCGCCAACGCGTATGTCATTTTGAATGTCTACCCAAAACTTAACTTGTTATTAAAACATTCCAATGAACCAGTCGACCTATCAGTATTTATATAACGACATACTCAATGCCTTACGCCATGAGCATCTACTCTCGGCTTTACATTCACTTCAAGGCATGGCTTCAACATTAAAATCGTGGAGCGTAAAAGAGGAGGCTGACACGTTGCTTGACTCTTATCAAATTTTGCTTTCGTACATGGCAAAAGGGGCTAACGACCCTGACCGCAAAAAAGTGTTTAAAGGATTTGTTAGGCGAACATATGAGTTGGCAGACATACTTAATCGTGTCGGACTGCTCACCAATAGCAATGCCATTTACACTACGAGTTTACATACATTGCAAAACATGTATAGTAACGATTTTAGATTGGCTGACATATTAACCCCTGACAAACCCACACGTGATAAGTTTGACTCCATTTGGCTATCGGGAGCTTGGACAGCAGATGACGAAGCGACCATAGCTCAATATTTGAAAGATGAGGCAAATGACGAAATTGAGAAATGTTTGTTATTAAGCGCCATTACACTTGCTTCACTACAGTTCTTCGATATTGCCAAATACCGCGTACTACTTGATTACGCTATGTCGTCAAACATTAAAATACGGGCAAGAGCTTTGACAGGCATTATTTTTAACCATGTGTTACAGCAAGAACGCATACAACTCTATCCCGAAATAAAAGCAAGACTCACACTCCTTTCAGACTTACCTGTGTTTGTAAAAGACATTGAATTGCTTCAAATGCAACTCTTTTTGAGCCTTGAAACCAAAAGAATAGAACATGATTTACAAAACGAAATCATGCCACAGGTAATAAAACGTATTGAAAATTTACGTTTAGATCGTTCGCTGGGACTTAACGAGCTTCAAGAGAAGCTCTCTGAAAATGACTTAAACCCAGAATGGAATAAAGGAGAAGAGGCTGCAAAATTAGACGCTTATATGCAAAAGTTTGCTGAACTACAGCAACGAGGTGCAGACATGTATATGGGGTCATTTAAAGTGATGAAACAAAGGTTTCCCTTTTTCAACACTGTTAGCAACTGGTTTTGGCCTTTTACCATGAATCATCCTGAAGTGCCACAATCATCACGCAATAACAAGTTGATAAAGGCACTAATTAACAGGGTGGGTTTGTGCGACTCCGACAAATATTCATTTTGCTTTGTTGCCGCGCAAGTACCTTCTGTTAACAAATTGACTCAATCGCAGAATGACATGCTGTCGCATATGAATGATATGCAGCAAGAGCTGGAAATGGATACAGAACAGGCTTTTAAAAACGAGCTGCGCTCTTATGTGCAAGATTTTTATCGATTTAGCCTTCTTTATTCGCGTCACGATCAATTTGCAAACCCATTTCAACATAACTTATTGATTGTGGACTATGCTCCTTTCGACAAGATTCTTGATGATACTGACTTTTTACTTAGAATGGCTGATTTTGCCTTTAACGATAAGTCTTACACTTTGGCAGCAAACATCTACAATCGTCTGCCAGAAGACGCTTTGAGTGCGAAAGCACAGCAAAAGAATGGCTATTGTTATGAAGCAGTTCACGACTTCTCGCATGCCATTAGTCATTACGAACGTGCTCATCTACTCAATCCGCAATCAGCATGGACATTGCGAAGACTCGCTATTTGCCATCGTGCTAACGAACACTACGATGAAGCGCTTTGTTACTATAACAAAATAGCTGAAATAGAACAAGAGAATGCACAGATAGCCTTGCGACAAGCAGAATGCTTGATACATCTTAAACGCTATGACGAGGCTTTTAAATTTTTGTTTAAAGCAAACTACCTATCACCTACCATGCATGCATCAGAACGCGCTTTGGCATGGTGCTCGCTATTGACAAAAAAATATGAACAAGCTGAGAAATTCTATCTTAAAGTTTTAGCCGATGCACCAACAACTACAGACTACCTAAACGCAGGTCACTCTGCTTGGTTGTTGGGTAACATCAGTTGTGCCATTGAGCGCTATCGTAAAGCTTTGCCTGCCGAAAAGCCTGAAACATTTCTTACTGATGATAGAGAATTGCTCATTAACGCTGGCTTCACCCCCGATGACCTGGCTATGATGACTGATGCTGTTCTCTCTCACCTATAAGTAGGTGTTCTAATTTATTTTATGTTTACCGATTGACATTATTTTCACATTGAAAACACATTCTCGGGCGCAGATGTTTCTTCATTCTCAATCACATAGCCCGCTATACCCCCTTCGGTTCCCCCGTTATTGGGGGGGAGTACAGAAACAGTCGAGTGAAGAAAACATCTGCATACTGATAATGCACTTTCAATGTAAAAGTAAATTTGAACACCTACTTAATATATATATTGATCATTATGTTGAAAACTTTTATAACAGCACTTGCATTTTATGCTATAAGTCTACCAACATTAGCACAAGCCCAACAGCACATGGTGGAATATTTTGTTCAACAATTGGAGGGCAAGCAGGCTACAGCTTCCAACAATACATTTAAAATCAAACAATTGGACACAAAACGCCACATGGTTTGGGAGGCTTGGAAAATGGCAAACCAACGTACAAAGACTCTTCCTCAACTCCCCTTCATTAGTCCGCTGGGTAGCGTGTCTGCTTCATGGCAGTTGCCAGCTAACTTAGAGCCACATGCTACCCTACCCTATCACTATGGTTATAAAGGAGAAAAGCCCAATGCTGGCTATCCCTTCTTTTTATATCTTCATGGTTCGGGACCTAAAAATCAAGAATGGGCTACAGGACTTGCATTGGCTCAGCGCTTTAATGATGCGCCCTCTGTCTACTTTATACCACAGATTCCCAACGAGGGGGAATGGTACCGATGGTGGCAACACAGCAAACAATATGCTTGGGAAAACTTGCTGAGGACTACATTGCTCTCAGATAGCATAAATCCGAACCGACTTTATGTTTTTGGTATATCAGAAGGAGGATATGGTTCTCAACGCCTTGCCTCTTACTACGCTGACTATTGGGCTGCAGCAGGTCCTATGGCTGGTGGCGAACCTTTAAAGAATGCGCCTGCTGAAAACCTATGTAACATAGGCTTCACATTCTACACAGGGGCTGATGATGCAGGTTTTTACCGTAACACGCTCACAAACTACACACGTGAAGCACTCGATAGCCTTCAAAAACTTTATCCCACAGCATTTCGACATAAAGTTGTACTTGTACCTAATCGTCAGCACTTTATTGACTATTCAGTTACGACACCAGAGTTATTACAGTTTACACGTAACCCACACCCTACCCACTTTATTTGGGAAGATTTTGAAATGGATGGACAACACCGCAAAGGCTTTTATAACCTATGCGTGCTACAACGTCTTGACAAAAAGGCAAGAACACGCTACGATGTTAACATCAATAATAACATAGTCAACATTCAAGTCAGAAACGTTGATTACACCACTACCCAACGTGATTCGATTTTCGGCATAGAAATGAAGTTTAATCGCAACTACTCCACAGCAAGTGGCGGACAACTCAGAGTATACCTTGACGAAAAATTAGTTGACTTGTCTCAACCCATCACCATTATTATTAATGACAAGCAAGTTTGTCACGCAAAGGCGCAATTAAGCTTGAAGCACCTTGAAGAGTCGCTCTGCACGTTCTACGATCGCGAACGCATGTTCCCCGTAGCCTTTGATGTTAAGTACTAAAATATCATGACCATTGAAATGGAGGGCATTACCATTGATGCCACAATAAAACAGGTAAAGACTTTACGGCTCTACGTAACCCGTTCAGGAGAAGCAAAACTCACCATACCCTCTACCATGTCTTCACAAGAAGTTTATGAATTCGTACACAAAAACATAGAGTGGTTAAAAAAAAATATTGCACGTAGCATTGAGCATTTGCAAGAGGAAAAAGAGATGCTAATTCACAATATGACTGAAGGAGAAGCTTTTCATTACCTCGGACAAAAGTTAAAACTACACTATGAACAATATGATGGCCCTATAAAGGTTGAAATAAGTGACGGCCAACTTATAGTAAGTTCTAATCGTCCACTTGCCCCCGAACAGGCAAAGATAATTATATGCAATTGGTATGCCGACAACCTTAAACGTATAATTAAGGACTACCTTGAGTATTGGCTTCCCATTATGTTTGAGCGTCCTTTAACTAAAGTTGTATTAAAGAATTGGAAATCAAGATGGGCAACTATGCAGCCTGCTAAACGTATTGCTTCTTTCAACATTCGACTCATTTTCTATCCACTACAAGCCATTGAAACCATTGTTGTACATGAATTATGCCATCTGAAGGAACCCTCGCACAATGCTTACTTTCACCACCTTATGGCATACTATCTACCTAACTACAAAGAAGGAGAAGCTTTGTTAAAGAGAAAATAAAGGGTAAAATGCAACATATTTAAAGAATTGACAACAAAAACAAAAGTCTTTTGGCTTTTGCTTTTGTCTATTGATTGCTTTATACTACCTTTGCACATCATTAACAAGTTCATTCAACGTGAAATTTGCTACAACATCAAATAGGGAAAAACCTTTTACTAAAATTCAGAACATCATTACAATGAAGAAAACAATCTTTTTGCTCCTTTTATCAGCATTAGCCATCACCTCATGCAAAACGCCTGAAGATATTGAATACTTTCAGAATACACGGCCTGATAGTATTATAGCAACACAAGCAATAAAGACTTTAAAGCTTGTACCCGGTGATAAAATTGGAGTTACCGTAACAAGTGCTAACACACCCGAATTAGCTGCACGTTATAATCTGACTTTAGGTAACAATAGTTCAAGCACCACTAATGCCGACAACATGCGCTACACTATTGATGAGAATGGCAATGTTGATATTCCTGGCATAGGTAGAACTGCCGTTAGTGGACTCACACGTGCTGAAGCTGCGGCACGCATTCAATCCATGTTCCGCAACGGAATCATTAACGATGCTGTTGTTACAGTTGCTGCCTATAATCGTTACATAACCGTTTTGGGTGAAGTGGCAAGTCCAGGACAGCAAGAGATTACACGCGACAACATAACAATTCTTGAAGCCATAGGCCGAGCTGGCGACCTTACCATCACGGGGCAACGCAAACAAGTAAAAGTTATCAGACAAGAAGGTAATGAAAGTCGTACCTATTATATAGATCTTACTACCGACGACATATT
>URDV01000165.1 GCA_900546605.1 uncultured Prevotella sp. | reverse complement strand
ACACAATCGGTAATAGTATTCAATGTTGTGTCATAACCTATAGTGCTATCAGTGCCGTATAAATCATTATCGATTGTACCTGGCAAGCCTATACAAGGAAAATCGTATTCTTCAGCCAACTTCATAGCTCCTGTTAGAGAGCCATTACCACCTATCACAACAAGGGCATCAATTGATTCCTTACGAAGCGTTTCATAGGCTTTTTTTCGACCTGCTGCTGTTTCAAACTCTTTTGAACGTGCAGTACGAAGTATTGTACCACCTGTTTGTATGATATTGCTTACATCCTCTGTTGTAAAGGGCTTTACTTCGTCATGAATCAAACCATCATAACCACGGTAGATGCCTTTTATTTTGAAACCATTGCAAATACCACTACGCGTCACAGCACGTATGGCTGCATTCATTCCTGGTGCATCACCACCTGAGGTAAGTACACCCACACATCTTATTTTTCCCATATTTATAGAGTTGTTTTTTTGTTTATTTTTTACATCTTGTTTTTCCACTTATGGAGTTGTTGTCACTACAAGTGGCACAAACAAGAGAGATACATGTACTTCCTTTCCTAAGGTATTTTTATGTAGCTCAAGTAATATTAAATTAGCCACATACCCATATAACACCTTGTATAATCATGACAAGGAGCAAAAAGCCTACCACAAATCCTGCCATAACCTTTGGAGCGATGTGCTTAAAATACCAAGAAAAGCTTATACTTTCCATACGCATCAATAGCACACCAGCTATGCTACCTGTTAGCAACAAGGTGCCACCCATTGTTGTGGTGTATGATAGCATTGGCCAAATATATCCATCAGTAGTTATTAGATGAGCAAAAGTGCCAGAATCAATCTGATGGAATAGCTCTACGCTCCCGAGCAATGTAGGAACTGTACCAAATAACGAGGAAAGGAATGTAGTGCATACACCTATTATGTAAATAGACTCCACTTGATTCGTAACCCATTCATAGGCATATTTCATCATACCAGTTTCAGCTACAGCACCATACATAAGGGTCAAACCAACAAAGTAAAGCAAATTCTGCAAATTAGCATATTGTAATGCCATGGGCAGACGACGCAACACCATCTTGTCACTCCCTAACAATTGGCGGTTACATAGTTCGTTAACCATCCATAGTAATGCCAACACACACAGAGCACCCACAAAGGGTGGCAGTAGAGTTATGCGATGGAAACTGGGTATAAACCACAAGCCACCTACACCCACAAAGAACATAAGTAAACGTTGTGAACGTGACAATTGTGTATCATCTCCGCGATAAGGCAAACGATTGAGAGCAAACTCCACACGTGATGGAAGGTTACGCATGAGCAATAGCAACATGGTGACTAAAGCTGCACATATGGGCAACACCATGGTAAGAAAATAAATGGAAGGAGTTACTAAGCCATCATTCCAAAGTTTCAAACTGGTTATATCTCCGATAACAGTTATTGCCCCTCCACAATTGGCCGACAATATTACCACCGTACCATAAATACGTCGTTGTTTGTCGCTTTGTAACAAAGGGTGAATAATGGATAGCATTAGCACAACTGCGGCTAAATTATCTAAGTTTGCGGATACTACAAAAGTAAAGAATGAAAGCATCCACAATAATTTACGCGGACGACGTGTTTTAAGCCACTCGGCTAAAAAGTCAAAGCATCCATTATTGTGCAACACCTCAACGATGCATGTTGTTGCAAGTAGGAAAAGTACAATATTAGCACATTGCACTATATATTTAAAAAATATCTGAGAGGAAATAAACTCCTTTACTTGAATTGCCGTATGTGTAAAAGAGTGGGTATATGCTTCAAAATCTTTGGCATGAACAGCATATATAAAATCTGTTCCGTTAGCTATATATATCAACCAACATGTAACGCCAACAAACATGGCAACAGCAGCCTTGTTAATGTGATTTACAGACTCTGTCGCAATTAACAAAAGGCCGACAAGCATTATTGCTAAAAGTACTACAGCCATGGCGTCAATTACTATAAAAATAATGTTGATGATGTTTGGTTTGAGCGGTAAACGGGGCTCGAACCCGCGACCCTGAGCTTGGGAAGCTCATGCTCTACCAACTGAGCTACTACCGCGTTTTTCGAATGCAAATGTAGCATTTTCTTTTGTAACAACAAATTTAATATTGCTTTTTTCTTGCCTTAAGGTAGGATTTCGCTTTGTAAAAATGTTTATTCTACCTTATTTTTCTTATTCATAAACGTCCTCTACCTTAGACATTATCCTTTTTTAGAAAAGAAAAAAGTGTAACAACATTATTGCTGTTACACTCCTTTATTAATTAATCAACGGTTACCTTAAATTAAGTATTGTGATGAAATACTTTCGTTCTCCATCACTCTACGAATGGTTTCAGCCAACATTCCACTTACTGTTAGTTCCTTTACCTTGTCACATGTTCCACGATAAGGAATGCTATCGGTAAATACCATCTCCTTTAATGAAGATGCAGCAACTCGTTCATCAGCAGGACCAGACATGATACAGTGACTTGCAATGGCACGAACACTATTAGCACCACGTGACATAATTAAGTCAGCAGCCTTGGTGATAGTACCTGCTGTGTCAACAATATCGTCAACCAATACTACATCCATACCCTCAACGTCACCAATAATTTGCATATCAGCAACCTCGTTGGCCTTTTTACGACTCTTGTTGCAGAGTACCATGGGGCAATCAAGATACTTAGCATATGACGCAGCACGCTTTGAGCCACCAACGTCAGGTGATGCTATGCACAAGTTCTTTAAGTTCAAACTTTTAATGTAGGGCAACATTACAGTTGAAGCATAAAGGTGATCAACAGGAACGTCAAAGAATCCTTGCTCTTGATCAGCATGAAGATCCATTGTCATCAATCGGTCAATACCTGCAACGCTCAGCAAATCAGCTACCAATTTGGCACCAATGCTTACACGTGGTTTACTCTTGCGGTCTTGACGAGCCCAACCGAAATAAGGTACTACAGCACATATGCTGCGTGCTGAGGCACGCTTGGCAGCGTCAACCATCAAGAGCAACTCCATCAAGTTGTCTGAGTTAGGGAACGTGCTCTGCACTAAGAATACGTCACGACCACGGATGCTTTCTTCGTAGCATACTTCAAATTCGCCGTCAGCAAACTTTGTTACCGTGAGGTTTCCCAGCGGACAGCCAAGTTCCTCACAAATCTTTTCAGCCAAATAACGAGAAGCAGTTCCCGAAAAGACCATAAAAGAGTTGTTGTTCATTTTTTTGTGTATGTAAAGTTATTAAAGTGTCCTTTTCTTCAACTTTATGAGATGAATGTTTTTAGTCAGCAGCTTTTCTTAGTTTACGAAAGTGCTGAATAACACCCTTGAAGTCTTGCGTTGAATGAATACTAAAGCGGTTCCATATATCACCTAATATAACAGCTCCACCAAAACCTAAGCTTTTGACTTGCGCTATATTGTCTAAATTTACGCCACCGAAAGCCATCACCTTACGATCAATTATCTTCCTGCTTGCCATGCTACGTAACACCGAAGGCTGAAATTCAGCACTATATGCGCCATTCCCTTGCACATTAAATATGGGAGAAAGGAATACGTAGTCACATGCTTTTTTGTGAGCCATGATTTCTTGTTCTGTATGACAGGTACAAGAAATATGTCCTTTATACTTGAGGGGGAGCTCAGGATTGCGGTAGTTTAAATGAATTCCCTTTAGGTTATATTCATTCTTCAGATAAAAATGATCATGCACCACAATTTGCTTACGATAACTCTCATTTATTAGCGTTAGTAAGCGTTCTGAATAAACAGGCTCCGTTTCGGGCTTGCGCAGGTGCAGTATTTCGAGCCCCTCATCGAATAGGGCATTGATTATCTGATGTTCCTCCACAAAGAAATACGGAGTGGTCATTAATATCAGTTTCATGATGTTGTTACCATTTTGCTTGCAAAGGTACACTTTTTAACTTACACGTGCAAGACATGTAGTTTTTTTATTACATTTTCGTGAAGTCACCACGCTTAAACTATTGACTATCTCTTAAGTAGGTGTTCAAAATATTTTTACATTGAAAGCACCTTATCGGGACGCAGATGTTTTCTTTATTCGACATTTCTGCTCCCCTGATAACGGGGAGAACAAAGGGGCTGAGTGGGCTATATGTTTGAAAATGAAGAAAAACATCTGCGCCCGAGAATGTGCTTTCAATATAAAAAAATAGTATCTATGGATAAAATAAATTGGAACAACTACTTAATACAAATGATGTGTGTGTTTACACTACATAGAAACGTACGTCCACACAAATTCTTTTGTTGTAAAAGTAGGTAGAAGTTCAATATGATTTTTGTAGGTATCGGCATAAGTTGGAACGGCGAACAACCGAACAGCGAACAACCGAACAGTTTAAAAAAAATGTATGCACACATCACCACCCTTCTCTCTCTATATATATATAATTAATTAATAATCAATAAGTTATGTAAGGTAAAAGAGAAGAAGGAAGAAAGTGAACCCTACTTTTTATTTTAACTGTTCGCTGTTCGCTGTTCGGAAAATCAAAAAAATAGATTTTTAAACAACCATCTAAATCGTTGAAATACAATGACTTACAATATTTTTAGCAAGACGGCCCCAGCTATGCCAAAGCCTGGCAAGGGTACTAATTTCATCAATTTTATCCTCTCAAAGGCATCAAAAGACATGCAAGAACCACTCGTGCCCATGTGTATTCCAGCATTGGCGGCACACTTGTTGGAGGTAAGCTTCACCTATTCCGACAACAAAAACTACGAAATCTGCGGACAGATGGGGCATTTGATAGGGCCTTCGGGCATAAAAGACGTGCAAGAACCACTCTATCCCACGTTTAACCGCCCGCAGTTCACGACCGACTTCACCTTCAAGCACTTCTGCCTCGCAGCCGCCGAGGAACTTCTGCAAGTGACTGGCAGGATAGGATAAGCCGCGAAGAGAGAAGAGGCGCAGCAAGGCGAAGGCCGCAATCTTCCAATATTCCAATTCTTCCAAATTCCAATTAGGGTATGTCAAGACAAAACCCCTTCTTATAATCTTTATAACTAATTGATTATTAAGTAGTTATATATAACATGAAGGAATTTGTCAACCCTTGAAAATTAATTGGAAGATTTGGAATTGGAAGATTTCCCCGCCGTCGCTTCCCTCTAAGAGGTTGATAATCAGCAGTTTAACTCATTAACGAATAAGACAAAATGAAATACTACATCAGCAAAAACACCCCTCCAGCCATG
>URDV01000164.1 GCA_900546605.1 uncultured Prevotella sp. | reverse complement strand
AGCTTACGCACAGCGACGTGATGCTTATTTGCAACTAATTCTTGATTTAGACGAACTGCTTAACACCAACCAAAACTTCATGTTGGGCAGATGGACCAACCTTGCCCGTGGCATTGCCGACGAGGAAAAGGGAACAAGCGAGAGTGATAAACAATGGCTTGAACTGAATAATGCACGTACGCTTATCACCACATGGGGTGACCAAAATGCCTCAGAATGGGGCGGACTGCGCGACTACTCTTATCGTGAATGGGGTGGTATGCTTAAGGACTTTTATTACAAACGCTGGAAGACTTTCTTCGACAATCGTGATAATGGTAAAGAACAGCCCAACTGGTTTAACAATGATTGGGCGTGGGCACATGATTCCAACCTTCACTATTCTAATCAACCCGTTGGTGTTACAGCCGATGTAGCTAACAAACTTTTCGGTAAATATTTTGTTAATCTCAAGCTGAATGATGGTAGCACCTACCACTTGTTCCGCTATATAGATACTGACCTTAGCAAGTCTTTCATTGAAAATGCCATGCGTGGCGAAAGCTACACAGCGCCCATTTCATTGCCCGATGGGATAACTGCAACATTAGGCATTGACTTTAACAATGATGGCACAATTTCAGCCGACGAAATTGCCCACGACATCACGACCACAATTCCATCATCAGCTTCAACCAGTAAGGTTAAAGCACAAGTGACATTAAGCGATGGCACTACATTAAAATATGTAGTTGTACTAAAAGACAATATCACAAAGCCCCGTACTGTCTGCGTAAAATCGGCTAACGATATTGAAGGACACGTTTCAATTGTGGGTAGTGATGCTACCACCATCACCAACACTAACGAGGTGACAATTAAGGCTACTCCTAATGCTGGCTACGACTTTGCTAATTGGACCGACGAAACAGATAATATTGTTAGCACAGATAATCCTTACACCTATTATGGTGCAAAGGCCACTACACTAACGGCTCACTTCTTACTCAATAAATGGGGTAGCCCCAAAGAAAACTTGAGTGAATTAGATGTTATCAAAAATTACCATCAATACGTGCAAAGCATTGCTTATAGCCAAAATGGTAATGATGAAACCAACATTTACAATACAAGTGTTTGCCCCAGTACATTATTTCAAACATCTCAGATAATTAATGCGGCTAAAGGTAGTGAACTTATCATTCACTGGCAAGGTGCTGGCGGCTTAAATTATTGCAACCTTTCAGCCTATGCCGATTGGAATGCTAACGGATCTTTTGACGATGCCAACGAAATGATTGCTACATTTGGTCAAAAAAAGAGTGATGGCAACGCACAACTCAACAACTACACCCTAAAGGTCTTGTTACCTTACGATGCCACAGAAGGATTAACACACCTACGACTCCGCTTTGATGGAGCATGGCAAACTGGTTACAATGCCAATGGTGCCATGCCTGCTAAAGCTGATGCCATGCGCATGGTGTACGATATTCCCGTAAACATTATGGCATATGCCAACACAGCATGTACCATTACTGTTGCTACAGCTGACACAAAACAAGGTACCGTTGATGCCAATGGCCAACCCGACACTTATACCTATAAAGTGGGCGAAGATGTTATTTTGCGTTGCTATCCAGCTAATGGTTATCAACTCGACTATTGGGCTGACCAATATGGTCGTAAAGTACCTGATAGTTGGTATGACGGAACAGCCATTCGCTTTAAAGCAGCTGAAAATGGAACGTATACTGCTCACTTCAAAGCGAACATAACCGATGAAGTAAGTTGTGGCAATTGGAAGTTTCGACATGAACTTTGTGGCGATAATCTGATTCTCACACAAGCTACACAAGGAAATGGAGAACTTAATGTACCTCAGGAAATTGAAGGCCATAAAGTAATTGCCTTAAAAGCTACTGCTCTGCAAGGGCAAACTGCCTTAACTTCCATTTCGCTTCCATCAACTATTGTTTCGCTGGGATCTGCTCAAAACATCGCATCAGGAAATTTTAAGGGTGAGGGCATTAACAATGCCCTCATTCCCCTTAATAATACTTTAACCGACAACACTGCATGGCGTTTTCACATTGATATAGTTAGCAACGGGGCTTCATTCAACCAATGGGGGTCTGCCATTTTAGCAACTGGCAATGAAGCTTTAGCAGGAAGCTATTACAATGGATTCCAATTTTATCAAAAAGCTGATGGTAGCTTGATACTGAAAACTGGCAGCGAAGAAGACGGCACACATACTTTTGAGTGCGTAAAAGGCAACAATCATTATAGCATTGACATTGACCACTCTGCTGACAACACTTTGACCTTCAACATCAGCGCTGGCGACAAAACTGAAAAGTACGCACTCCCCCATCACGTACTTAACCCCATTACACAATTTTGTACAGCTCTGCCCGTAGGTATTGATTGGTCTAACTACATTATTGCATCGCCCAACGATATACCCTTCCGTAACAAGATAGGCAATATAATAGGAGCACAAATTGAAAATGCAATAATTAACCCACAACAAACTTTAGCAAATAATCAACCATGGAGCGTTACGTTTAATGTTGAAAATAATGGTCAAGCATTTAACGAGTGGGGCTCGGGGTTACTTACTACTGGCAATGGCGCACTAAATGCCTTATACAACGATGGATTTCAACTCTATTTAAAGAGAGACAAAGCAGGATTAATACTCAAGACAAATGGAGAACATGAAACTGAATTCAACACGCTAAAAGGCGTTAGCAGTTTTAACGTAAAAATTCACCACACCACAAACAACGATCTTATTGTTAGCGTTAACAATGGAACAACCACTGAAAGCCATACGATTAAAGCATATACAGCCCTTCAAAACATCACACAATTCAGCACAGCCATTCCTGTTGGAGTCAATATTAAAGACTTCACTATTATAAATGAAACTGCTGACCCCGCACCCTTTAGAGGCTGTACGGCATTAAAATCCATAAATATTGAAAGTTCCAATCCCTATTATGCAACCACAGATGGAACGCTATATACAGCTGATGGCACAACATTAGTTGCTTATCCTGAAGGATGTATCAACCACACCTTTACTTTGCCACAAGCAGTTACACACATTGCAGAATGTGCCATTACTGCTGCTCCCGAATTAGATCGCATCATCTGCAACAATGCCACACCTGCCAATATTATTGTTGATGATTTTAAAGATGCCACTTACTATGTGCAAGTTTCGCCCAACAACGTCAACGCATACCATCAGCAATGGAATGTACCTTTGGTATTAAACGTTTCGGTTAACGAGCATTTTTCAAGTGATGATACGAAATTGCTATCAACCCAAGACGCTATCTGCCTAAACGCAGACGATACCCAATGCGCTACAGCCGAAGGAGTTGCAGCCTCGCAATCAGCCTGGCTCACATTTACTCCTAGTAACGATAATCTACGCCCCATGTACTTTCCTCAAGTTCCTCAACGAATTACAGTAGAAGGATTCTCTGTTGAAGAAACGCCTATGAGTGCCATCACACTATACAAATTCAATGGCAAGGAGTTTGAACGTGTAAACGAAAGCAGCACAGGGGCATACTTAGTGCAAATCCCAGCATCGTGGAAGAATCATGCAGTAACACTTCATTTCAACTCTACTAATAATCAAGCTACAGTTGAAAACCATTTTATAGGCAATGGTACTCTTCAGCATGTAGAAGTTGACCAAAGAGCCTACCAATACAATGCTGCAGAAGATATGTTCTACTTGTTGCCCATCAATACTACATTATTGCTATCTCCCTTCACAGCAGCATTAGTTACTGATCAGCAACAACCAGCCAATTTCATTGCTGGGCCACGTACAGCTACTCACATACAATCAGTAAATATAGATAGTAATCATTCTTCAAATATCTATGATTTAAAGGGACAACGCATCATGAATGTACAGCAGGCAGCACCTGGTGTTTACATTAGTAAAGGCAAGAAAGTTCTGATTAAATAAGCCTAAGCAACACCTACTTGCAAAAATACCAAAGCGGTCAAGTAATACATTTATTTACTTGACCGCTTATATTTTGTAGTAGAGATGCTCATCATCATTACCTGTTGGCGGAATTCTTGGTTAACGGGTTAACCCACTAACCAAGAATTCCGCCAACGGATAAGCACATTTATTATTATTATATGTACAAGCATGTTTACGTATAACATCCATCACTGAAAGCTAAAAGTCTATAAGTGAAGAACATACTTAGCACATTAAGACGAAGCACACCACTCGTATGAGCCACTATTTAAGTACACTCAAAAGCTTCACCTTAGCAATATCAGTCCTGTTCACCCTCTGTGGGCAATTCATTCCCCACAAACTCGAACGTAAAATTACTACCACGGGCTGACGGGAATTGGCTGCGTAAATCTACTTCTGAACGATTCTTCAGATGCTCAATGATACGATTATAACATTCTTGACCTGATGTAGCACGAACATAAGCTTGGAATGTTGTGTCTTGATAGCGAAACTTAGTAGTACCAGAAATTTGAATAACACGCTTAAACACAATTGTTCCTAAATACCAACCAGTATGTTGCTCAGCCAGTTGAACCATCTTTATGTCCTTTTTGTTGTAGACAGGCTCAGCCAACATTTCAGGCTTAGTAGGACCACTTTGTGAAAGTTCCCCCTCTTCCTTATGATTCGCTTTAAACTCATCCATGGTGTCTGCATTGGTTTTAATCAAAATAAAATAGACACGAGGACGTATTTTATAACGTTTGGGATAAGGCATATCACTATCAAGATATTCCTTTACATCTTCCTCCATACGTTGCGTAATGGGAATTTCAGGAATTGACGACAAAAAGCCCATCAACTCATCATAATTGTGCAATAAAGCCTCTTGATTAAAATAGCGAGCGTAGATATTCATTCTAAATGTTTGAAATAAAAGAGAGAAGTTTTCATCATCTTCTCATTAGTATAACTTCCCAAATAAATGTGTTGTAAGGTGGACTTTTAAATAATCACCACCCTAAATAAGTTTTTCTTTAAGAATCTCATTTTGTCATCTTGCATCCACTTTTCGGTATAACCTAGGTTAGTGCAGTTGTAACACATAACACCATTCGTTACTAACACCCGAGCAAATGCCCTTGAAAAGGACTTTGCAAGCCACAATTCCATTATAGAGTTCCCCTTAAATGGTACTTGCATAAAAAACAAACGGTAGCTCTAAGCGAACCAAATCGCAGAGCTACCTTCGATTACTTGAGCGGAAAACGAGACTCGAACTCGCGACCCCAACCTTGGCAAGGTTGTGCTCTA
>URDV01000163.1 GCA_900546605.1 uncultured Prevotella sp. | reverse complement strand
CTCTTCCGATCTTGAATAGAATTTCGTCTTTGTTTTTTTGTCTTGGTTGGCTACCATTTTTTTATTAATACTATTCTCAGTGTTTAGAAAGGCTTCTTTCTCTTGTTCCTTTTCATTGTTGATTTTAGGGTTAAGAGAATCTATCTTTGCACTAAAGTAAAAGACAGATTGTGCGTCATTCTTTCGTTGTGCTTGTTCATATAATAAATTATATCCATAATATTGAAGATCGGTATCAGAAGATTTTGCGATAATCTTTGCATATTTAATGATGCTATCATGTTGTTTTGTCTCATCAAAGAAGGTGGCTAATAGTAAGTTTTTTGTATCATTATCAATGGTATTAGTCGCATTATATATGCTTGAATAAACTTCTTGTGGCTGGTGGGCTTTTATATTAAGATAGCACCAATTTTGTAGTGTAGATACTTTATGATCAAATGGTGCATGCTTTGAATAAGACATGGCTCGTTGTAATGAAATTCGTGAACTATCAAATTGTTCGTTTTGTAAATAAGACAAACCGAGTAGATTGTACGATTCTGTAATAAAGGTAGAATCTTTGGAACTAAGAGCCAAAGATTGCACTTTCTTAGCATAGGTTATAGACAAATTTTTATAACCATTTATTTGGTATAATTTGCATATGTGCGATAGGGTTTGATAGGAGATAATATCATATTCTTTATTTGTGATGAATAATTCTGCCTCTTTGTATTTTTGTAAGCTTTCGATGTCGTCTCCCCCATTGTCTTCATTAATAGCTCCAGCATAAAAATAAGCCATTTGGAGATGGCGGGAATCGTTTCCATGTTGTTTATAGAAGGAAAGTGCTTGGCTGATATTTTTAATAGATTGTTTTTTGTATAGTTTATAATCAATTGCACTTTTTATCAAGGCATAGTATGCTTTGATCCTTTCATTATTTAAGTTTGATGGAACTATTTGTAAAAGCATTTGATTGGCTGAATCAGGTGATTCGAACATAACTTTTTCTGCTTGTTGGATTATTTTTTCTTCGCGTGAAGTGCAGCAAGTGAATATAATAGGTGATAATATTATCAATAGGAAATTCTTCATAATTGTGTTTATTATTGTAGGCATTACTTTAAAAAAGTTGTAATGTGAAAGCGAATGAGTAAATTAGAATGGTCTTTTTGTAATTTGAAGCAAACTTAAGCAAAGTGAGTTCAAAATATTAAAAGGTATGAAATCTGATAAAATCAGATGGTCTTTTGCATTTCTTTTTAGAATTTTAGGCTGAACCGTCCCTATAAAAGTAGGTGTATTGCCTATTCTTGTTTGAAAAAGAGTAAACAATACACCTTACTTAAACTTATAATTCATAGTCAACACAAGCCCGTTCGGCAATGTGCTGCATGAGTTGGCTGGCTACCGCTTTGTGTGCTGGGTGAATGCTATAAGCTTTGACATCATCAAGCGACTCGAATGAAGAATTTAAACAAATGTCCCATTGCTCAGCAGGGTTAATGTTGAATCCTACGTGAACGCTACGAATAAAGGGAATGGTTGAAGGTAAGGCTTCAATACCTTGCTTAAATGCTAAACTGGCTGCTTGGCGTACATCGGTGGGTACGTCAGCCTTGAATTTGAACATTACAATGTGTTGTGTCATGTTGCATTTATTTATTTTTTGTGTTCATCAGTAGCAGGTACTAAAAAGAATCCTGCTATTTTTTCTTCTTTGTCAATGGTTATGTTTAGCCCTATGCTTTGGTTGTTAAAGTGAAGGTTTGTGTGGTAAATGGTGAAAGCGTCGACAGCCGTATTACTCCAAGCTGATTTTGACTTGAATGGTCCCATTTGAACCTCTAATTGTTTGAAAATAGAGTTGATGATGGGGGCTGTAATTTGCTCTTTTACCTTGGGAGTGGCGTGCAGTAATAAACTATCCCCTTTCGCTTGGCTGATCCATGTAAATGCACGTTCTGCTATAGCCTCGCCAGGGTTGACAAGGCTTTGTGCTTTGCTCTGTGTGAATGCTGATAAGCATAGCAACAGACTGAATAGGAACCTTTTCATAGTTTGTGTAGATTAGTTTAAAATGAATAGACTTTAACGCATTGGTGGAATTAGTAAACAAGTTGACAAGTAAACCTATTCTATTAATCCTTTAAACGTGTTGATTATTGGTTCATAGCACCACAATGTGGACATTTGCCTTTGTGCGGAATAGATTTGCCACAAACACCGCATAATAGGTGTGATGGTTGGTGCGTGATGTATTGCCTTATGGCAAACCACCAATAAATTATCAACAAGGGATAGCCTATGTAAATAGGGGTGGTGAGTGTGAATACCAAATAAAGCACAACGCAAACACCCCCCAACGAGGCTATGTATGACAGAGTGTCGCCTAAGTCGGGCTGTCGACGTAACTCGTCGACTACGGCTATGGCAATGATGAGCATGCTCCACACCGATGCTATGAATAGGGCCATGATAAATGGCAAATCGGTGTTGAAGGGGTTGAGCGTGGGGTGAAAATAGAACTCGACCCAGGTGTTAGGTATGAAGCGTTGTATGCTGCCATATAAGGCTGCCGAACTACTGACGCATAAACAGAGGAGTGTGGGGTAGAAGCTCGGTATGTCATGAAAGTGTACAATACGAAAGCGCTTGTGACGCACACTTTGTATGAGCCAGAATAGCACAGCCAGTCCGAAAATGCTAAGAATGTAAACCGAACGACTATCAGAGAAGTAATAAATGAACTTTGAAATAGGATCGTTGGGCACTACGTGGGTGAGCAATTCGCTCTCGTGCACCCATCCTTGTGTTAGCTGGTCGCGAGCCACCTTGACCCACACAGAATCTGTGCTATCAGTTGGCACATACATGATGCGTGCTACAACCAAGGGATCGCCATGATGTAGCGATATGGTGTCATTAATAATAGCACCATAGTCGGGTAGTCCCTGTAGTGGAGGCGCTGTCATGATGTGTAAGCTATCAGTAGCCTGAAAGTTGTAGCCTGCCCAGTAATGGTGTGATATGTAAAAGTTTACCGAGTCAACGGCTCCCTCATTGGCAGCTGTCCAATGGTCAACCTTGTTAGGGTGTGAATAGTAACAAGCTGTGTTGAACAGGCAAATTGAGAGTAACAGCAATAGGCGCAGAACCATTTTGTACATAGGCTTTGTATTTATAAAACACACAAAAGAGCTGGTAGGTGAACTTAATGGAGATGTCTCGCTATTGCGATTGACCAGCAGACTTATTTATTTTTTTAAAACTTGCATTTCGCAATGTTTGCAATCAAACTTAAGTGGGAAGGTACGTCCGTCAGGCAGACGGAGTGAGAGCTTTTGTGGCCCGTTGTGCGTCTTTTTTAAGCAAATGCCCAAAGCGTGTCGCAAGCAATGACGGCAAGTCATAATAACAGCCTCCCCCTTAGGTTCTTCTATTTCAAAAGCAGGGGCAACTTGTTTCACTCCGTGTTCATGATAAAAGGCTGTGGCCATGCTATTGGCCACGTTAGCTGTATAGCTCAATGTGGTAGGCAAAAGTTGTTGTAACCTATCATCATTGGGCAAGGAGGCACGATCGCGTTCATAGCAAGTTAAATGTGTGCGTTGAAGCAAGGCACATATCTGTCTACGCCATTCGGTAAGTATAGAGGCTGGAATAAATCGTTCACCTTGTGTTGAAATATTGATTTCGCCAGGAGTAAAAGGAGTGTCACCCAATTTGCTTAATTGCCTAACAATCGCCACCTGTTGTGGTGTGCGAGCAGGAGTGTGTTCGTAGTCAAAGCGTAAGGTGACGTGACATCCACTTTCGTCACTCATATCAAGTGCGTAGCCGTTTTCAACCTCGCGTAGGGTAATGTCGGCACAAAGTAGTCGTTGAGCCGTTTCTTTGCTCAGCATTTTGTCAAAGGCAAAGTCTTGATTGCGGTGTAATTTAGTGCCTCTGCTTAAAGTGGGCATGG
The DNA here is from genome assembly GCA_900546605.1 of uncultured Prevotella sp. Lineage (GTDB taxonomy): Bacteria > Bacteroidota > Bacteroidia > Bacteroidales > Bacteroidaceae > Alloprevotella. The sequence goes on along the minus strand of URDV01000163.1, from coordinate 1,413 downwards.
TGGCAGGATAAACCATTCGTCCGTCAACTTTGTTAACTCTAAAGCCTTGTAGCTTGCCTTCGCTATCAATGAAGCATAAACCATCGCCAGCGGTGAGTGGGGCTGCTATGTAGTGCGAAGGCACAAATTCAAAGCATCGACGCTCAATGCGTCCCACCTTTCCCACTAAAGGGCCAGTTGCTTTAGGCGTGGCAAATGAATGTATAGGCTCTTCTGTTCGTCCATTCAAAAAATAGTCAGTAAAGCCACGGTTAAATGAGCGGTTAACGTCGGGGGTGAATTTAAAGGTAGAGGAACCAAACGATGTGCGTTGGTAGTCATCGCCACGGCGAGCCAGAACCTCGTCAATGTGTTGGCGATACCATGCTGTTACGTTCTTTACATAAGCAACATCTTTTAATCTACCTTCAATCTTAAACGACCTAACCCCCGCGTCCATCATAGCTTCAAGTTGCGCGGTGCGGTTCATGTCTTTGAGTGAAAGTAAGTGACGATTGTTAATCAACACATTCTCATTCTCGTCAATTAAGTCAAAGGCCAAGCGGCAGAATTGAGCACAACATCCGCGGTTAGCTGATCGATGAAAGCAATATTGCGAAGCATAGCAACGTCCGCTATAACTCACGCATAATGCCCCATGAACAAAAGCCTCCAATGGAACTTTTACGGCCGCTGCAATATTACGTGTTTGCTCAAGTGAAGTTTCGCGAGCTAAAACAATTTGCTTGTATCCTGCAGCCTCCAGCCATTTAGCTTTTTCAGGAGTGCAATTGTCCATTTGTGTGGAGGCATGCAGGGCTATGGGGGGCAAATTCATTTTGAGTAAACTAAGGTCTTGTACAATAAGAGCATCAACGCCTGCTTTATAGAGTTGCCACACCAATTTTTCAGCAGCTTTTAATTCATCGTTCCACAATATAGTGTTAAGAGTAACATAAATGCGTGCACCATAAAGGTGTGCAAAGTCGCAAAGTTCTTTGATGTCGTCAACCGAGTTGCCTGCGGCAGAGCGTGCACCAAAACTGGGACCGCCAATGTAAACAGCATCAGCGCCATGCTTAATGGCCTCTATACCTATTTCAGCATTACGTGCGGGGGCAAGTAGTTCTATTGATTGTTTCTTTTTATGAACAGGCGTCATTATATTTATGCGTGATTTTGTATATTCCTTTTATGTTTTTGATGCAAAGGTAATGCAAGGCGAACTCAATAAGTCAAACTTGTTTGAACCGATTGCTGAGCCGCAGCTTACCTTATGCAAAGGTAATGCAAGTAATGCAGAACATCAAGTTTGAGTCAACTTTATTTAGGCATCACTTTGTTTTTTGATGTATGTACAAATTATGAAATACATGTTTACGCGTTGGCGGAATTAGTAAACAAGTTGACAAGTTAACGGGTTAACAGGTAAGT
>URDV01000162.1 GCA_900546605.1 uncultured Prevotella sp. | reverse complement strand
CTTGGCAAACTTACCTGTTAACCCGTTAACTTGTCAACTTGTTTACTAATTCCGCCAACGCGTAATAAATATATATAGATAAATTTTTTTATGAAGGTACTATTTTTGGTTGTTGGTAAAACTATTGATAAGCATTTGAACGTTTTGATAGATGATTATGCAAAACGTGTAACGCATTATATGCCTTTTGCTATGGAGGTTATACCAGAATTGAAGAATACTAAGGCTTTGACACCTGAACAACAAAAGGAACGTGAGGGAGAGCTGATTAAAAAACAATTGCGTGATGGTGATTATGTGGTATTGCTCGATGAGGGGGGAAAAGAGTTTCGCTCAATAGAATTTGCTGCATATATTGAAAAGAAGCAGCAGCAGGTGGCTCGTCGCTTGGTTTTTATTGTAGGTGGGCCTTATGGTTTTTCGTCAGCAATATATAGTTTGGCAAAGGAGAAAGTGTCTCTTTCGAAAATGACTTTTTCGCATCAAATGGTACGATTGTTCTTTGTAGAGCAGTTTTATCGTGCTATGACTATATTAAAGGGTGAACCTTATCACCATGAATAATTGTTAGTGTTTTACTATCATTCTGTTTAAAATGTCACGTTTATTTGTTACATGTTATGGTTGCTGGGTGCGTTATGTTGTTTTGTCATGTTTTTTGATGTTTGCTTTAGGCAAGGGTGTGGCACAACAACGCTCTATGCGTGTAATGGAGTATAATGTTGAAAATATGTTTGATACCCTACATACAGCAGGGCTTTCAGACATTGATTTTACCCCTACGGGTAGTTATCAATGGAATAGTCAGCGATATTGGGCTAAATTAGGTAGGTTAAGTAGGGTAATTGCAGCTGCTGGTGGTGCACAGCCTATTGATTTATTAGCTTTGGTTGAAATTGAAAATGATAGTGTGGTAAACGACTTAATACATCATACCAAGTTGTGGCGTATGGGCTATGAGTGTGTAGTGTCGCATTCGGCTGATGTGCGTGGCATAAATGTGGCTTTGGTTTATTTGCCCTATCGTTTTAGGTTATTGTCAAAGGATAGTTTGCGTGTAGCGCCACAGGGCAAAACGCTGCGTCCTACGCGTGACATTTTGCATGTTGCGGGTGAATTGGTTACGGGCGATACGCTTGATGTGTATGTATGTCACTTCCCAAGTAGGCGTGGAGGCAAGCAAAGTCAAAATTTTCGAGAGAGTGTTGCGCAGCATTTGCGTCATTATGTTGATAGCGTAATGTGCATGCGTAGTCAGCCTAATGTGCTTATTATGGGCGACTTTAATGGCTATTGGCCTGAGTCTTTTTTAACGGAAGGGTTGGGGGTGCAGCTTGCAGCAACGTCAGAGGCGGTGCAGCCTAATGAACTTTACTTGTTGACATATGCATTAAAAGGGACAGCTGATGTGTGTGGCACTTACAAGTTTCAGGGAGAATGGAATCAGTTAGACCATTTTGTGCTGAATGGGGCTATGCTTGATGAAAAACGTAAGGGACATCCTCATGTGCGTTCTTCATCGTGTAAGTTGTTTTGTCCCATGTTTTTGTTAAAAAAGGAGCGTAGCGGTGAAGGGGTACGTCCTTACAGAACCTTTTTGGGCAATTATTATCAAGGTGGTTATAGTGACCATTTGCCCATATTGCTTGATTTATACTTTTGAATAATTTTGAACACCAACTTATTGCCAGCAAGTTGGCATACGTGCTCTCGGCTTTTGCTTTGAAAAATAAAAAAACGCTTGTTAGGTATGTTGTAAAGACTCATCCTAACAAGCGTTTTATTTGATTTTAGTAGGTGTTTTAAATAATGTTTTAATGGTATTTGAATACCTACTTAATAATATTATTCGTTTATCTGTCCTCTTCTGTGTGTCCAAAATAGGTACAGAATGAGTGAAACTACGCATAGTCCTTCATCAACTTTCACATCGTTCAGTCCATATAGGCAGGTGCAGAGTAGTCCGAGTGAAAATGACCAACGCCAGAAAAGCAAATAGGTGTTTTGCGCTGTACCCCTTTGGCAATGGTCAGACTGTGTAACCCAGTCCATCAAGTGACGTGACGATACAGCACCGATGCCACATCCTAAAATCATATCACCTAAGTTGCCAATAATCCAATTGGGGTAGCTGATCAAGCTTAACCCAATAAGTGTAAGCATGTAACCTAAAGCAACGAGTGTTCGCTGTTCCAGTTTGCGGCGAATGAATAGCTGCATTAAAAAGGCTAATAATACACCTATTGAAATGCATAGGTAAGCCGATCCCCAAAGCAATTTGTCGGAATGAGAAAAGGCTCCAGCAATGCGTCCGAGAGTCCATGGAGCAGCAAACATGGAAAGTCCTAAAGGAATGGACTTGGGCAAGAAAAAGCGATCGAGTGTGATGAGTGGTACTTTAACGGGGGCTTTGATGGGAACCACCGTTTGTGCCACTAACACAAATGATAATGCACATGCTACTAATGCCCACCAATAAGCTTGCTGAATGGACATGATGATAGAAAGAACGTAGCCTGTGAAAAGTCCTAGCGGAATACCTATGCGACCTGCCCAACCATAAATAATGTCGCCTTTGTTACGTTGTTTAGATTGCAGAATGTCGTTGACAAGTGTTGTGCCAAGTGCCGTTTGTGAGACTCCAAAGGCTATGCCTTGCAACAACTGTATGGCTAACAATAGGCGTACATCGGTAAAGGTTACATAGCCCCAAGTGGCTATAGGTCCTATCACGATCAGTGCTTTGAGGTAGATTTCCTTTCGCGAGCGTCGTTCCATCATGTGTGCCCCAAAGGGGCCAGGCAGTACCATACCAATAGCAAAGGCCAGTGTGGCCCATCCTACCCATTGGGCTTCATAACCCAGTTTTGAAAAGTGAGTGTTCAACAAGGGTATGATGGAGAACACGTAAATGTGTAAAAACCAATTGGCCACACACATGTTAATAAATCGTGAACTTCTCAGTCCGTTATGTACTTGTGCTGACATAACAACGAAAGGTGTGTGTTAATAACTTTCGTGTTCGTTAGGGAAATCGCCCGATTTTACATCACCCACATAGGCTCCAATAGCATCAGTCATGATGGTGAATAGGTCAGCGTAGCGACGTAAAAACTTGGGTGAGAAATCTTTGTTCTTGCCCAGCATATCGTCAATAACGAGTACTTGACCATCGGCAGCTCCTGCACCAATGCCGATAATGGGAATGTCAACACTTGTTACGGCTTGAGCGGTGAGTGCTGCAGGAACTTTTTCAAGTACAATGGCGCAGCAACCTACTTCAGCAAGAGCCTTTACGTCGGTAAGGAGTTTTTGAGCTTCAGCCTCCTCTTTAGCGCGCACGGCATATGTGCCAAATTTGTTAATGCTCTGTGGGGTTAATCCCAGGTGACCTACTACAGGAATACCTGCATCAAGAATGCGTTTAACCCCCTCAATGATTTCAACACCGCCTTCAAGTTTTACAGCATCGCAAGCCGTTTCTTTCATAATACGTATGGCATTGCGCACAGCTTCTTTAGCGTCAATTTGATAGGTACCAAAAGGCATATCGCATACCACAAAAGCACGTTTGGCAGCGCGAGCCACTGATGCACCATGGTAAATCATTTGGTCAAGCGTAATGGGCAGGGTAGTCATGTTGCCTGCCATTACATTAGATGCGCTATCGCCAATAAGAATCATGTCGACACCTGCAGCGTCAACTATTTTAGCCGTAGTATAGTCATACGATGTAAGCATGGCAATTTTTTTGCCTTCAGCTTTCATCTCCTTCAGTCGGTGTGTTGTAACCTTGCGGTTATCTTCAACTAAATATCCAGACATAATAGTTTTTTTTTATATATAATGTATTAATTTTTTGCCGCTTTAAGTTTATACAATAGTGCCACGTCCATATGTGTAAAATCATGCATAACGTGTTGACAGAGAGACGCTATGCGCTCTGCCGCGTTAGTGGTGGTTAAACCTATAACAATAGCTCCGCTATCATGCCCTGCTTGTAATCCGCTCATAGAGTCTTCAAATACAAAGCAGTCGGTAGCATCATACCCCATAGCTTTGGCTGCATCTATATAACAGTCAGGGGCAGGTTTTGAACGTCGTGCATTTTCGGCTGTGAAAATGTGGTCAAACAAGTCGGGCAATTCGGGGTGATGTTGGTAAAGGCATTGCATTTTTGCTTGGTTCGAACTGGTTACTATAGCTGTAGCAATGTGTTCATTGTGCAGAGCCTTAACAAATTCAACGGCTCCTTTGATGTAAGGATATTCCATGTTGCTTTCAAACACATTGAGTTGTTCCACCACATAGTGTTGGCGTTCAATGTCGTTGGCAAAGAATTCATTGATGATTTGTTTGAGCGTGTGGCCTTTGATACGTTGTGAAAAGTCGGGCAGATGTTGAAAAAAACGTTCGCCCACTCCTTTCCAAAATTCCGTGTATTGACCTTCGGTGTCAATAATAACTCCGTCCAAATCAAAAAGAGCTGCTGTTTGCATTATGTAAATTATAAGTTTTTGTTTTGTGGTGCAAAGTTATAGAAAAAATACCAAGCACCCGTATATACGTGCTGACAAAGTATTTTTTGACAGTGAGTAGAGCATAGAACCTACGCTTCGTAAAAAAGTTTTTTAAATCTCATTTATTATTCATCCATGTATTTTCAAGAATATATTTCTATCTTTGCAAAACTCAAAAACAAAGACCCTATAAATGCGAATACTTTTTTTGTCAGACATACATGGTTCTCTGCCAGCTCTTGATGCTGTGTTGAACTACTATGATGCACACCATTATGACTTATTGGTGTTGTTAGGCGACTTGCTAAATTATGGTCCGCGCAATGGCTTGTGTCAGGGACTTGACCCACAGGCCATAGTTGAGCGTCTTAATGCACGTGCAGCTAACATTGTGGCTGTAAGAGGCAATTGTGACTCAGAGGTGGACCAAATGTTACTCAACTTCCCCATACAAAGCACCTATATGTTGTTGGTAGATGATGGCAAACGCTTTTTTATAACACATGGACACGTGTATAATGAAAAGAACTTGCCTACAGCCCCTGGCTGTGATGTGTTTGTTTATGGCCACACACATTTGCAAACGCTGCGTGAGGCCGATGTCGAGACTCAACGACCTATTATAGTAAACACGGGTTCACCAACATTCCCTAAGGGAGGTAACCCGCCTACATTTGCCACATATGCTGATGGCACCCTTGCCATTCGCACACTTGATGGTGCAGCACTATCAAGTTTAAAATTATAAGGGGAGGGTAACCCCTTGACAATTTATCTTAATATATAAACTCACTTGCTGAAACGCGTTGGCGGAATTAGTAAACAAGTTGACAAGTTAACGGGTTAACAGGTAAGT
>URDV01000161.1 GCA_900546605.1 uncultured Prevotella sp. | reverse complement strand
TGTACTTCTCTACAAATAGTTTTATGTAATTCTTGTCAAAGATCGTTCGCTTATCGTTCGACCCGTTATCAACACTGTGTTTGTTAGTGTTGTAGGCCTCATTTCTGATTTGCGAGTGCAAAGGTAGAGACTTTTTCATTACGGGCCAAATGTTTTCGGAAGAAATTTTTGAGAAATTTCTCCTCTAAATGCGTAAGACGTTGTAAACCAACGACTTAAAGAATGAAACTTTTTTCAAACTTTTTTCGCGGGGAACGAGTAACAAGGCAAAAGTACGCTCTCCGCTTTGAAGGAACAAATAATTAGGGCGAAAATTTTGCGTTTTGTGTTGCAGAACATAAACGCACTTGTTTGCACGCGCATATACATATTATATATATGGGCGCACTGGGGGGGACATTAATTATCATGTAATTTATCGTTAATTATTCAAACTGCAATTAGGCAGACAATTTGCAGTTTATTTTGTCCTTAGCAAAGTTTTGCCGCGCGAGTGGTTGTATAGTACGTTCAAGTATAGTCATAGAGTAGTTCACTCGTCCCATTCTTCACAATTCCACGCCTTGCTATTTGAGAACGACATACTTGCGTCTAACTCTGTGTCACTATTAACTCCTATCTTTACAGGAGAAGAAGCCAACATACATAGAGGTTCTACATCCATACGCAGAGAGCGAGGGACATTATAATTCTTTTTTGCCATTCGATTTTTACTGAATTTTAATTTAAGTAGTGGGTGTTCAATATCAAATTTCAAACACCCAACTACAAGTTTTATTTACCAATCAATATTTGCTTTTTACCATTTACAATCACCACACCGCGTGCGTCATTCGGTGCACATTGACGTCCGTCAATACCATAAACCACAATGGGCTTTTGCGAATCAATGGTTGCGCCCTTGCATATCCCCGTTGTCGTAGCCGGGAAGTCCAACGACAATGCTGGCAGCGTAGCATTCCATTGCAAATATGCCTTATAGCGTCCTAACGTAGTGCCCACTTTGGCACGATAGAAAGCAGTTTGTTCGTTCATCGTGCCCAGCACGTATGCGTTGTTGTCTGAAGTTATGGTATAATCAGCCTTGTCATTAGCACGCAATAAGTTACCAGCCAAATCAGCCACCTTCATCGTACCCAAAGCCTTTTCCATATTGAATGTCTCCTTATCTGACGTTGTTGTCAACAAAACACCCTCGCCTGCAGGAATAGCCATACCTTCGGGCACTTCAGCCAACTCTGCCGAGTTGTCGGCCACACTCTTCACATACCATGCCTTCACACCTTCAGGCACTGCTGCATTAAAGGGAGCACTGAAAGTAGCCATGCGTTCTACCCCTTGCACCTGTTCAGCAACACTTGTAGTTACCTGTACTTGTGTAGGAGTTGCTGTATATACAGTAAATCTACGACGGAAGGTTTCCGCATTCCAACGATCCAACCAAGCGCCATCACGTTCAACATCCACATGCACTTCATAGGTTCCTTCGCCCAATTGTGTAAGGTCTATGGTGTTACGCGTTGCCCCTGTAAGGTCAGTCGATTCAGAATTACTGCGCGGAATTCCTACTTTGTAAGCCTTACTTGTGTAAACAGTTGCTCCCGTTGCTACATTTACCAAACGATAGCGAATTTGCGCATTGTATGTACCTTGTGTCAAATTTGCAGATCTTGCCGAAATACCCAAGGTTACCGTAGGCGACTGTGTTAAATCGAAATAATGGCTTGCAGCAGGTTCGCCCTTTTCGTCAAGCAAATTCACCGAGGTTACTGTTACTCGTCCTGTATAGCTACTCGGAAACACCTCAAGTAAAAAGTCCTCAGGAATGGTTATATCATAAATTGCTGGATTTTTTGTTTCGATGTTGTGGTTAAACTTCAACGACATTTTATATTTTCCTGCCTTAAGTGCATGCGACCCCGTTGTTCCTGAGTATGAGGTCATAAACTTCAGCAACCATTGCGTTGTATCTTGGCGTTGTGCCACCATGTGTGTAAGATATGCCACAGGTGCTTCATAAGTTTCGCCTTCTAAGTTCCCCGTTCCCGTAAACACCACTTGTGCCGCACCACGTGCTTGGTAACGACTTAAATTGGCAATATTCAAACAAATGCCAGCTAACTGACTGCTATACTCATAAGCAGGGGCAAACACCTCGGGCATACCCACCACCGAAAGATGAGGTTTGTTATCTGCCTGTACAAGAGTTACCTTTCCGTCTTTCACAATCATGGGCACACTGTTTCCGTTAATCATGTAGGTCCAATTTCCCCACTCGTCTTTATCTGCATTGAGCAAACGACGCCCCAACGGACGCAAATAATAAGTTCCGTTGGCAGGACCCTCTATTTCGCTCAAGTCAACTGCCATAAAACCATAGTCGTAGTTATAGGAGGTGTAATAGGTAGTCCATGTTTGCTTGGCCATAATGCTAAACACGTGTAAGCAAGTACCATCTTGTGCAAAGAGTCCAATGCCCACTTGTCCAGTATATGATCCATTTTCGTCTTGTGCCAAGTTACGCGCCCCCACTCCTTTTAATTGTGCTGGAATGCTTGATGAGGTTGTCCAACCTTCGCTCGCTTGGAACTGCAATCCTTGGTCATTGTTAATAGAGAGCACCACAGGTTTTGGACTTAGCGGCTCAATCACACCATTATTGGGATGCACAAATAGCGCTAATTGTTTTTCGTAGTAACAACCGTCACTACCATAACCACCACCTGCCACCGCGGCTGTGTTAATGTCAAAATAACCATCGTCTAATCCAGCCCAGCCCCAATTTACGTGTATCAAGCCATTTTCATCATAACCATCATACACAAAAGCATGGTCACCTCCCGTCATAAACACGGGGCAACCCATAGACAGTTCATTATATATGGCTTGCACAAATTCGCCACCAGGCAAAATATCTTTTTCTAACTGACGCACAGTACAGTCATAATATTTTTGCAAGGTATTCCACACCTTTCCTTCATCGCAGATTGTGCCATTCACGCCATAGGTTGCTCTTGCCAAATATCCTAAATCATACATCAATGCGCCCACTGCCTGAGCTTGTGTTTCATTATAGCCACCGTGACTATAGTCGTTAAGCATATTGTCCCAATCATATTGGTCGAGTCCTAAGGCACCTTCTCCTCTCTTGGCTGCAGCAGGACGTTGCATTGGCCACTTGTGAGCTGCAAGCACTTGTGCAGCAGCAGTGATCGCACAACCTGTGTAAGTAGGACGTCCTGAAGTACTACTTCTTGGGGTGTAATAGTTATAGGGATACTCCTGGCTCCACAGGGTGCTTACCAAGGGTTTTACATAAGCCTTGGGCGGTTTGGCATAGTTGGGTGTCACACTCACACTGTCTACTCTCACCGCCTCAACCGCACGTGTATAGCTTGCCAACAAGGCTGCGAGTGGTGTGGGCATATTTTGTGGGTCGAGTGAACCACGGTCGCTATATCCTAACACACCTCCCACACGGTCATCAGCCGATACAATTACAAAGCCTTCACCATTTTCATTATTAAACATGTGCAAAGCTGGTTCTGCCACCTGTGCTTGTTTTCCTTTGCCCATTGCTGCAAGGGAAACTGTCTCTACGCTTATGGGCGAAGACACATATTTTTGAGCCAAAGCCTTAGCCTTGTTTATGTCAACTGGACCAGCCTGAGCAGTTACTACTGCCAATGCCGAGATAATTAAAGTATATATTCTCATTGATTTAATTAAGTGTTTTGGGGGTTTAGACAACATCTTAGTAAGTAAGGTTCAAATTTAAAGAATTACTTCACTACGATTTTCTTTCCATTTACAATATAAACGCCAGGTGTTTTCATATTATTTACCTTGCGTCCCATAACATCATAAATTACAGAAGTTTTTGACGAAGCTACTTTGTTTAAGTGCTGAATACTAGTTACACTGCCGTCACCATTTTTGCTTATATTGCATACGGCAGCATTTTCCACTGCATTGGTTTTTGTGTTGAAAAGAATTGCCACCACTTGCAGTTTGTTGCGGTCTTGAATCAAGCTATATTGGCTTATATTATCGAATGTGGTAGTATGGGTTTGCACTTCATCGGCTTTCAACACACTGGGAAGGGAGTTTGCCACCCCATTGCGTATGCCTTGACTCACAATGGCTACGTGATTAAAGGTTACCCCTTTCACATAATAATTGTAGAACACATAGTTTGCAGGGTCACGAAAGAAATCCATTTCGGGCGGTGCATCTTTATAAGTATCGCTCATGTAGTCGCTATAATTAGCTTCTTGCAACCAATTATCGTCCTTCAATCCGCTTGCGGTCAACACATAGCCTACGGCATAGGTATCCCCTTCTACGGGATTGGCACAAGGCTCTACTTCAGTGGTCACACTGATGTTGTTTCCCTTTTCGTCCCAAGTGGCTTTCACGTCTATGTTCATAAACGTCAAGTTGTTTTTCTCGCTCTCATACATACCTGAACCATCATAGCCAGCAATCTTATCTTTACGTGCACACCATACGGCAGGCAAATTGACTGCATAATCAGAAAGCATACCATTTTGATAGGCTGTGGTTGTTGCCAACTCATCACCTTTGTGAATGCTTATGGCTACCACATCATCTGGATGTTCACGGACAAGAGCTTCGGTTGCCACCATACCCACAGGACACCATTGGCACCACAAGGCGGTGTAATCTTCAATCAACACACGTTTGTGCGGCACTTTGTTTACCGTGCAACGAGTGATATAAGTAATTGGCGAAGAATATTCGTTGTAATCACCATTTACTTCTTTCACATGAAGCATTAAATCTACTTTTCCAAGCGAGGTGCCCACTGGAATAGGAATATTGATTTTACGTACTTCATTTACAGCAAGTGGCGTATCAAAGTTCAACGTAACAGGATCCGTGCACTCATGCGTATCCATGTTGCATAAAGTATACATGATACTCTTCACTTCAGTATCACCCCAATTCATAAATTTTACAGGGGCAAACGCTTGAGAATCATTAAGTTTAACAAACACATTGCCAACTGTCATGGGGCTTACAGAGTTTTTTGCCAAACAGCCAATAGCCGCAAGCAAAAATAGCACAAATGATAGGAGGTACTTTTTGATGTTCATACTTTTAAAAGGTTGTTTGAGTAAATGATTAGTTAAGGTAGCTTTTATGTTCAAAGCAACACAAGCTACAAAGCATGGCCTTTGAGCGTGTAAAGATAGTGAATAATGCATGGTTATGCAATCCTCCCCCATTTTTTAATCATTTTCAATGTTAGTTAACAAGAAAGCGACAGTACCTATCCCCCTCACGCTGCAATTAACGCGAGTTCGGGATAAGGATTGCGTAAAAATCGAGTAGGAGGTAAACACTAATCATAGGTGTTTATCTC